>CAZRFC010000001.1:0-10200 GCA_964598975.1 uncultured Mycobacterium sp.
CTCACTGAGCAGAGTGGAATCCTCACGGTCAAGTACCGGGCAATGACTGAGGACGCGGATGACTGATAAGCCGAAAGTCCACGAAGCGCGGGTTGTTAAACCTGCCGGTAAGCAAATCGCGGCACTTGATGGCTTCGGAGCGCTAACGGAAATCGTCGAAGCAGCGCGTGAGTGCATAGTTACGCATCGAGTGGAGCGCACGAAGCAACAACGGATCGGGGCGTACGAAACAACTGAGGTTGCAAGGATCAGGGCGGCGGAGAGCCTCCTGCGGGGCTATTTCGAGCAGGTCTTCGCCGAGCGGAAGACAAATTTCGAAGAGCTGTTTGCGCGGCTTGATCAGGCCCTTGAGCAAGGGAACGGTGAGGCTATTAATGCCGTTGTGCGCGGAATTGTTGACGTAGCGCGCAGCTCACCCCTCGCCGATCTTGGCGATTTGACTCAGATCCGTGCAGCTCTCGACGACCCAGATCAGGTTTGGGACCTTTAAGGGCTTGCCCTGCGAAGGCGGTGACGGTCCGACAGCTGAACGCTTTTGAGGGGGACGCGGCGGAGGTTCACGGCACGCTTGGCGGTTCCGTGAAGAGGAACGATTGCCGGCGATTGGTGCCTTTGCCCTCATATTGGTCACGGATTTGGTCACGGTCTTGCAGGGCTGCCACTCTTCCACGCAAGTCTCCTAAGCCCCGACGTCGCCGTCTGCCAAAATTCAACTGCGTCGCGTCGTGGGGCGAAGCGTGACAAGGGGGGAGTGAGCCGTGATCGAATCCGGCCTGTACGAACAACTCGTCACCGAGGCGCTGCGCAGCGAACTCGAAGCGCTGGACGGCGGCCTCACCCCCAGCCCGCGCCCGCTGCACACCGCCGAGGCCGCCGACAGAATCGCCCTTCACCTGAGCCGGCGCATCCAACGGACCCTAGAGTCCGTCGGCGACAGCGACCGGGTCCGGGTGGGGATTGAGGTCGCCCGCGACCTCATCGCCCGCCTCGCTGCGATCGTCGAGTCAGAAACCGCCGAGACCCCGGTGCAGCCCGGCGCCGTCCTGCACGCGATCCTGCAAAGTCGCCCCGACGGCAAACCCCAAACCAACACCGAGCCGCTCATCCCACTGCTGGACACCACCCTGCTCACCAACGCACCCGGCGAGCCGGGCCTGCTGCACCAACTCGACGCCGAGATCGAATCCGCCGACGAGATCGACGTCCTGATGGCCTTCATCCGCCGCAGCGGCATCAACCCGCTCATGGCCTCACTGCGCCGGCACTGCGAACGCGGCAAGCCGCTACGGATCCTCACCACCATCTACACCGGCTCCACCGAGCAGACCGCCCTGCAGCAGCTCACCGACCTCGGCGCCCAGGTCCGCATCTCCTACGACGTCTCCACCACCCGGCTGCACGCCAAGGCGTGGATCTTTCACCGCCGCAGCGGCTTTTCCACCGCGTACGTGGGCTCCTCGAATCTCACCCACTCCGCCCAGGTGACCGGGCTGGAGTGGAATGTGCGGGCGTCCGCCGCCCGCAATTCCGACATCCTCGACAAGTTCGAGGCGGTCTTCGAAAGTTACTGGCAGAGCAAGGACTTCGTTGCCTTCGACGCCGGCGAGTTCGAGGAGGTGACCCGCCGCGTCGGCGTCGACACCGGGCCGCATGTCGTCCTGAGCCCCATCGAGATCCGCCTGGAACCCTTCCAGGAGCGACTCCTGGAGAAGATCGAGCTGTCGCGGGGCCGCGGCCACCACCGCAACCTGCTCGTCGCCGCCACCGGCACCGGCAAGACCGTGATGGCCGCCGTCGACTACGCCCGGCTGCGCGAAAAGCTGCCGCGGGCACGGCTGCTGTTCGTCGCGCATCGCAACGAGATCCTCGACCAGAGCATGGCCACCTTCCGGCACGCCATCCGCGACGCCTCCTTCGGGGAGAAGTGGATCGGCGGCGCCCGCCCGCAACACTTCGAGCACGTCTTCGCCTCGATCCAGAGCCTCAACGCCGGCAACCTCGAGCACCTCGCGCCCGAGCACTTCGACGTCGTCATCGTCGACGAGTTCCACCACGCCGCCGCTCCGTCCTACCGAAACCTGCTCGAGCACATCGCACCCCGCGAACTGCTCGGGCTCACCGCCACACCCGAACGCAGCGACGACCTGTCGATCCTGCACTGGTTCGGCGACCGCATCGCCGCCGAACTGCGACTGTGGGACGCCATCGACCAGCAGCGGCTGAGCCCCTTCATGTACTACGGCATCCACGACGGCCTCGACCTCACCGAGATCCCGTGGCGGCGCGGCCAGGGCTATGACACCTCGGCACTGTCCAACCTTTACACCAGCACCGACGCCTGGGCACGCACCGTCGTGCAGGAGACCCTCCGGCACGCCGACCGCCCCACCACCATGCGCGCGCTGGGGTTCTGCGTCAGCATCGAGCACGCCCAGTTCATGGCCGCACACTTCACCAAACACGGACTGCCCTCCGTGGCGATCTGGGGCGACAGCCCGGCGGCTGATCGTCAGGCAGCACTGCGGGACCTCGCCGCCGGCCGGGTGCGGGTGGTGTTCTCGGTGGACCTGTTTAACGAGGGCGTCGACGTGCCAACGGTCGACACCCTGCTGATGCTGCGGCCCACCGAGAGCCCGACGTTGTTCCTGCAGCAACTCGGCCGCGGATTGCGGCGCTCCAAAGACAAGAGTTTCTGCACGGTGCTGGACTTCGTCGGCACCCACCGCCGCGAGTTCCGCTTCGACCGGCGCTACCGGGCCCTGCTCGGCGGAACCCGCCGCGATATCGAACACGCTGTGCAACAGGGCTTTCCGTTCCTGCCCGCGGGCTGCTACATGCACCTGGACAACAAGGCCTCCGAGGTGGTGCTGCGCAGCCTGCGGGACGCGATCCCGTCCCGCTGGCCGGCCCGCGTCGAGGAACTGCGGGTAGTGCACGGCGCCTACCCCGACGTCACCCTCTCCCGCTACCTCGAGGAGTCCGGGCTGGACCTGCCCGACGTTTACGACGGCAGCCGCGGCTGGTCTGACCTATGCCAGGCCGCCGGTGTACCGGTCGCCCCCGCCGGTCCGAACGAAGCTCCGCTGCGCAAGGCGATCGGGCGGCTGCTGCACGTCGACGACGACGAACGCATCGCAACCTATCGGGAGCTGCTGAACTCGTCTGCCGCGCCTGATCTTTCGGCCATCTCAGAGCGGCGCCGACGCCTGGTGCGGATGCTCGTTGCCAGCCTCGGCGACCAGGTACTGACCAAGGACCAGTCACTGCAAGACGGCGTCGATCTGCTCTGGGCGCACCCGCAGGTGCGCGCCGAACTGGCCCAACTCCTGCTTGAACTCGACGAACGGGTTGACCACCTGCACGGCCCGCTACCGATGCACCCGAACGTGCCGCTCCAGGTCCACGCCCGCTACACCCGCATCGAGATCATGGCGGCCTTCGGCGTTGGGGCACAGGCGAAGACACCGGACTGGCGCGAAGGTGTGCGCGAGGTCAAAGACGAACGCGCCGACCTGCTGGCATTCACGCTCGACAAGAGCAGCGGCAGCTTCTCGCCGACCACCCGCTACCGCGACTATGCGATCAGCCCGAGGCTCATTCACTGGGAGAGCCAGTCGACCACCCGCGCCGACAGCGACACCGGCCTGCGCTACCGCCACCACGAACGCGACGGCCACTCCATCATGCTGTTCACCCGTCTGCGCGCCGACGATCGCGCGTTCTGGTTCCTCGGCCCGGCCACCTACCGCAGCCATGTCGGGGAGAAGCCGATGGCCATCACCTGGGAGTTGCACACCCCGCTGCCGGGGGACCTCTATCAGGTATTCGCTGCTGCGGTGGCGTGATTTCAGAGTCCATCGGCCTCACCGCCTGCGTATCTGCCGGAGCGATTCACGGGGGCGTACAGGGCTTCGTCATGAATACGCCAGAGCGAGCAGTTGCAGGCGTCCCTCGAGCGGCACCGACCAGCCGGTCTTGAACCCACTGTTGATGACGTCGACCACGACCCCAACTCCTGAGTGGTTAGGTTTGCTAACGGTTGCGGTGCCTGCGTGCGAACCGCCGAGTCCAGCCGCGACATTGACCGCATCGACATAAAACTGGAATTCCGACCAAGTCGAGTCAGTGTCGAAATAGCTCTGCAAGCTTTCCTGGACCTCGTAGCCAAGCTTGATATTGCCGCCCAACACCGTCTGGTAGAGCAGGGAGGCAACGGGGGCGCCGACGACGGGCACCAGCCCGATCGTGTCAATGACTAGATTCCCCACTTCTGCGACGGCCCGAGGCAAATCCAGAGTGATCGCCGCCAATGCCAAGCTGATGGTGTCGATAGCGAACTTCACTGCGTTGATAGCCGTGCCGACGAAGGGAATCCACCCGATGGAACTGTTGAGACCGCTGAACAAGAGGTCGAGGTTGTCTTTCGGTGAAATCGCCGAGGCGGCCGAAGCCTGCTGCAGATAAGTAACGTTCGATACCGTGGCAGTGGGCTGCCCAACGTCGGCCGCGATCGGACTTTCCGACGCCGCAGGCGCCACCTCTGCCGGTGTCCCATCCTCTACCGTGTCGAGGTCTTGGCCGGACGACAACCCGGCAGAGGGAAGACCCTCCGCATTCGGACTCGAAAGCTCACGGCGCGCAGCGGCCGCCATCAACCACGACACTGCCGACTCGCCGGGCACCACCGGACCGGATCCCGACAACGGAACCGCCACCGACTCGACCACCGCGACCGACTCGACGGGCTGTGCGTGCAGCACGGGGGCGCCGAGCAACGCGGCGGCCGCACTCTCCACTGCTGCCGCCTGAGCAGGTTCAGCCACCGCCATCGAAACCCCAGTTGTTTGGGCCTGTACAGCGGGGGCGCTCGCCAGCGACAGCGCAGCCTGTTCATCACCGGTCGGCTGAACTGCCGCCACCGTTTGAGCGGGGCTCGGTACCGCCGCGGCCCGCACCTCAGTCACCGGCGTGAAGTCTCGCGCTCTGGCCGCAACTGGCACGCGCACCTCAACGGCGTCTCGACTATGCCGCGGGCCTGAAAGCGAACGCCCGCCGCTGCGTTGTTCGGCCGTGCCCAGCTCAGGATCAGCGTTGGCGCGCTGTGCTCGCGACGGGCCGGCTTGGCGCTTTGGCCCCGAGCGCGCCGAGCCCGGATCTGCCGCAACGCCCCCGCCTTCGGCCGATGATGCCGCGCTCTGGTGTGGTGACGCCCACGCGGCACCGGCGCAAAGTACGGCTGTCCCGGCGCCGACACCCAGGACGATGGCCAGCCCACTGACTCGCCCGACATAGTTTGAAGCCCGCATGTGCATCTTCCCCCGATCGTCGTCATGTACCGGCCGGGAGGACCTACCCATGCAATTTCGCGACGGTTACGTCGATTACGCCCCAGAACCGGACGCGTAGCGCTCGACCCCCCAAACCGTGCATCACTATGACACATGGCGATGACGCATTTCGCGCTTTTCCACGTTCGGTAACCAAACGCGCCGGGAATGTGAAATTTGTTCCCGCCTATTCGTCGTCATGGATCGTCGGAGTATGTAATTGTCTATTGGACAATACAATTCGCTGAGCATCGCGCCCGCGCGGACATCGATATTCTTGGCGCTCGGCGCGGCGCAATCGTCGCGGTGGTGAGCGCCGCAGCTGATCTCGTTGCCGCGAGTTGTCAGTCCCCAGCAGTAGAATGCAGTTGCTTCACGAGACACCGTCGCCAAGCTCCGACTAGGCGGCGGCCTAGGCGGCCCGGCATCCTGGGGTGGTGCTCGACGCCGCATCGAGCCCTGGCAGGGCCGCGTGCCTGGGCTGCCAATGGCTGAGCCGCCACACCCAAGAACCGATCGCGATCGCACGTATCCACGAAACATCAGGGGGACAGCGGCCGTGAACGACAAGATCCGCCAAGGACTACTCACCGCCGCATGTGGGGGTCGCTGACGAACTGGCATCCAAACGGCAGTGGGCGGCCGCGATCGCGGCGCTGGCGCCCTACCTTGACCCCCACAGCGACGACCGCAACATGTTGATGGCCCGCTTCAAACTGGCGTCCTGGCTGCGTGAGGCTGGCCGCGTACAGGAGGCGAACTCCAAGCTCACCGCGCTGATCCCCGACATGAAGAGTGTTACTGGACGTCCAGGAACGCCTCCTGGGCCCCGACCACCGCGACGTCCTCAACACCCGGGTGACCATCGCCGATCTCATGGGCACCGAGGGTGCGGTCGGGGACTGCGTGGCAGCGCTGGAGCAGGTTCTGGCTGACCAGTTGCGGGTCCTGGGGCTAGACAACTCGGAGTTGCTGTTCACCCGTTACTGCCTCTGCCATTGGCTCGGGAAGGTGGGGCGGAATCAGCAGGCGCTCAACGTCTCCCGGCAGGCGCTGACCGATGCCCAGCGGATCCTGGGACCCGACCACCCCGCCACCCTGATGGCGCGCTGCAACCACGCCTACGCGTTGGCCAACGTCGGGAAGGTGGACGACGCCGTCCTCGCCTTCGAGGACATCGTCGCCGACCGACAGCTCATCTTCGGCCCCGATCACCAGGAAACCCTGGTGTCACGCAATTCACTGAGCGGACTTCTGGCCAAAGCGGGCCGAGGGCAGGAGGCACTCGAGGCCTCACCGACGCGGTGAGGGTGCTGGGGCACAACCATGAGGACCACCCGGGCCTACCGCATCAACTTCGCCCACCAGGTGCGCAAGTGGGGGCCGGCGGAGGAGTCCGTCGACGCTTTGCGCGAGGTGCTCTGCGATCAGCACGCCACCGCGGGGGCACATGATCGCCGAACTCTCGCCATCGTGGGCCATTTGGGCAATGCACTTGGGCGGGCGGGCCAGGTGCATGACGCTGTGGCCACACTGGAGTAGTCGCTCGCCGTCCGGCTGTCGACGCTCGGCCCGACCAACTCCGCCACGTTGGCCAACCGGGAGGACCTCGGTGACTGGCTCGGCGAAGCCGGCCGGATCGACGACGCCGTGGCGATGTTCGAAGAACTGGTGGCCGAGTGCGGGCGGGTCCTGCGCCCGAATCACCCGGGTTCCTTCATCGCCCGCGGCAAGCTGGCCGGCTGGCTGAATCGGGCGGGCCGCCGCGACGACGCCTTGGCCGCTTACCGGAAGTTACTGGCCGACCAGGAACAGAGCCTGGGCGCTGATCACCAGGCCGCCGTCGCAACGCGGGAGGCCATCGACGAGATGGGGGGAGATCATGACTAGTTACGGAGAACTGCGCGGGTACGCCGAGGTGTGGCCGGGTGTTGTCAGCCGAGGGTACGTCGCCGATGCGGAGTGTTCCAGGAGGGCAGCTTCCTGGCCGACTACGCGAAGAAGGGTCGGTGGGACAGGGTCCTTCAGATGCTCCGTCCCGACAGCCACCTGATCAACGTCGACCATTCCTGGCCGGGCGACGGCGGCCGCTCCACCGTTTTGCACCGCGCCGCCGAACTCGGGGCGCCCAACGGTGTCGTGGAGGCCTTGGTCGAACGCAGTGCCTTGCGCTCGCTGCGGAATGTTCATGCCGTGCTGTACGGAGTCTCCGGGCATTGTTGCTGGCCCTTGCGGCTCTGACTCGGGATGGTCGGGAGCTCAACTCGACCTAGCTTTTTTCGGGTTGAAGTTCTTTTGGTTGCAGGGTCAAGCACGTCTCTACAGTTCGGTATGTTTTGTAACTCTGATCTGGGAGAATCACCAGGTTCTGGCTAGACGTGCCAGTAGTTCGGGGGTGTTCGGGGTGGGTGCTTCAGCGTTTGTCGGCCGCGTCGGTGGTCTGGCGGTGGCTCTGGGTATCGGGGTCCTCACAGGTGGTGGAGAAGCGGTGGCATGGGCTGGGCCATCGGATTCTCAGTCGGCGGATCAGGACGCGACCTTCGGTGCGGAGGGTGCCCGTCCGGAATCTCCGCGCTCCTCGTTACGGACTCGGGCAGGGCGGGACGGCCAGGGCGCTACATCCCGAAAAGGCCTGTCCCGCAGTCAGTCCGGCCCACCTCCCTCGGCGGCTACAGTCACTGATACCAACGTCGAATATTACAACCCTGCCAACCCAAAGGACGAGAAACCCGGAGGGCCAAAGGTTTCCGACGCGCCGGTTCAGCAGCCGATAGCGGTACGGCAGCCAGCGGTCGATGACCGCTTCGGTGGGCTCGCGTCTGTCCGGGCCGCTATGGCTGCGCGAGATGTCGAACCGGCTGATGTCCGCCCCGCCCTTAACGCCGAACCGGTTATCTCGAAGGCGCTAACCGCTTCACCGGTGATGGTGGCTAGACCTCAACCCGCACCGGCGAGTGCAATGGTGGAGTCGGTCCTCGCCCCGCTGTTAGGAAGCGATCCGCCGGCCCCAGTACAGGCGGCGGTTTCGTGGGTGATGCTCGCCGCATCGCGCCGAGAACTGGGTGTGACCGACGCGGTCGTGCCTGCGCCGGCGACGGTCACATCAGGACAGTTGGTGCGGCCGGCAGCCACCGCGTTGCGGACCGCTGCGGCGGTCGCTAACAAGGCGCCCGTGATCAGCAGCGTGTCTCTCGGTGCGCCGAACGCCTCGAAGGGGGCGGTCGTAGGGACGGTGAAGGCGAGCGACCCCGAGGGCGGCAGGTTGACCTACAGGGCTACGACCTCGTCGAGGGGCAAAGTCACGATCACTAGTGCGGGGGTGTTTACCTACACCCCGACGGCCACCGCCCGACATGCCGCTGCCAAGACTGGGGCCACCTCCGCTGCGACGACCGACACCGTCACGGTCACGGTCACCGATGCCCAAGGCGCGGCGATCTCTAGGGCGTTGACGGTCTCGGTCTCGCCTAAGAACACCGCCCCCACTGGGACGGTCAGTGTCGGTGCCCCGAATGCCAGTACAGGTGCAGTCACTGGGAAGGTCACGGGTCGCGACGGTGATAGCGACTCCCTGACCTACAGCGCGCCGGCCACGACCACAAAAGGCGCGGTCAGCATCAACACAAATACCGGGGCGTTCACCTACACGCCTACTGCTACTGCCCGTCAGAACGCAGGGAAGGCTGGGGCTGTGGCCGCCGACAAGGCCGACACCTTCGCGGTGACGATCAGCGACGGCTACGGCGGGAGTGTCGCTGTCCCAGTCAAGGTGGTGGTCAGCCCCACCGCTCAGGCCAACCAGGCACCGGTGGCCGGGGCACCTGTTGTCGGTACCCCTAACGCTTCGAGCGGCGTGGTCACCGGCTCGGTCAGCGCCACCGATCCTGACGGGGATGCGCTCTCCTACAGCGGGTCGACCACGACCTCCAAAGGGGCGGTGACAGTCGGGGCCAATGGCGGCTTCAGCTACACCCCGACCGCCGCCGCGCGGCATGCTGCGGCCAAGAGTGGGGCGACGCCCTCCCAAACCACCGACACCTTCACCGTCGGGGTCAGAGACGGCAAAGGGGGTACGGCAACTATTCCGGTAGTAGTCGCGGTCAGCCCGAAAAACACCGCTCCTAAGGGGACCGCGGCAGTGGGAACCCCGAACGCCAGCACCGGAGTGGTGACTGGAACGGTGACTGGGACCGACGGTGATAGCGATTCCCTGACCTACAGCGCGCCGGCCACGACCGCCAAAGGCGCGGTAAGCATCAACACAAGCACTGGGGCGTTCACCTACACTCCCACCGCGACCGCCCGTCAGAACGCCGGGAAAGCTGGGGCTGTGGCCGCCGACAAGGCCGACACCTTCGCGGTGACGATCAGCGACGGCTACGGCGGAAGTGTCGCTGTCCCCGTCAAGGTGGTGGTCAGCCCTATTACCGCGTCGATGCCGACTGTGGGGATTAACGGGTCTCGCTTCGCTTCCTATGTGGCCGAGGGCAATAGCGGGTTGAAGGTTGCGCCGGTGGCGGTGGAACTCTCTCGGCCTTCCGATCAGCAGGTGACGGTGACCTACAGCATCACTCAAGAGGATGGGTCCAACCCGGCGACGGCGGGTCAGGATTTCCTTGCTCAGACCGGGTCGTTGGTATTTGCACCCGGGCAGACCCAGGCCTCGATCCCTGTCACGATTTACGGCGACACCCTCTATGAGGGCGACGAGTATGTGCGTATCGACCTGACGGGCGCGACCAACGCGATGCTGGTGACCAGCGGAGCCGAACCTGACCGGTCGAAATACTGGTACGTCACCATTCAGAACGATGACGTCGCGTCGATGCCGACTGTGGGGATTAACGGGTCTCGCTTCGCTTCCTATGTGGCC
>CAZRFC010000001.1:10300-18132 GCA_964598975.1 uncultured Mycobacterium sp.
CGCGTCGATGCCGACTGTGGGGATTAACGGGTCTCGCTTCGCTTCCTATGTGGCCGAGGGCAATAGCGGGTTGAAGGTTGCGCCGGTGGCGGTGGAACTCTCTCGGCCTTCCGATCAGCAGGTGACGGTGACCTACAGCATCACTCAAGAGGATGGGTCCAACCCGGCGACGGCGGGTCAGGATTTCCTTGCTCAGACCGGGTCGTTGGTATTTGCACCCGGGCAGACCCAGGCCTCGATCCCTGTCACGATTTACGGCGACACCCTCTATGAGGGCGACGAGTATGTGCGTATCGACCTGACGGGCGCGACCAACGCGATGCTGGTGACCAGCGGAGCCGAACCTGACCGGTCGAAATACTGGTACGTCACCATTCAGAACGATGATGTCGCGTCGGCTAACCGCGCCCCAGTAGCCGGAATGCCTCTCGTTGGCACCCCGAACGCTTCCACGGGTGTCGTGGCCGGTTCGGTCAGTGCTACCGATGCCGACGGTGACCCACTGACCTACAGCGGCTCGACCACGACCTCCAAAGGATCGCTGGCAGTCTCCGCCAACGGCGGCTTCACCTACACTCCCACCGCCGCCGCGCGGCATGCTGCGGCCAAGGATGGAGCCTCGACTGCCCAGACAGCCGATACCTTAACCATCATCGTGAGCGACGGAAAAGGCGGAAGCACAACGGTTCCGGTGACCGTGGCCATCAGCCCGTCGAACGTCGGCCCGGTAGGGGGCAGCTCTAGTGTCGGTTACCGGAACCCTTCGACCGGGGCAGTGAGCGGGACGGTCTCGGCGACGGATTCCAACGGCGATGCCCTCACCTATAGTGGTTCGACGACCACTAGCAAGGGCACGGTGGTTGTCAACGCTGACGGCACTTTCACCTTTACCCCGACCGTGACAGCCCGCGATGCAGCGGCGAATTCTCAATTCACGGCCGTAGCGACCATCCCTGGTTGGGGAGGCGGTAGCGCCGGTATCGGCGGTTGGATCGTAAACACGTTGGTGGCTAGTCCTGATGGTCAGCATCTTTATGCGATAGATCCGAACGCGCTCGCGACCAGTGTTTTCATTGCCAACACTTCCGACAACACGCCTAGCGCGCCGATTCAGGGTTTCAAATACCCGCAAGGCTTGGCTCTCAGCGCCGACGGCAGCCGCTTGTACGTGTCGGATGCCATCACGGTTACCAATCCGGCGGGCCGCGTTTCAGTGATCGACACCGCCACAAATAGGGTCATTTCCACCATTGAGGGTCTGCGATCTCCGAAGGGTCTAGCGGTAAGTCCGGACGGAAAGATTCTGTACGTAGCTGATTCCGGGTCTACCAGTCCAGATGGCCACGTGAAGTTGATCGACACGAACTCCAATAAAGTCATTGCCACCATCGCAGATCCTGGCGGCGCGGGTAACCCATCTTTTGTGTCGCTCAGCCCTGACGGGAGCCGCCTGTACGTCGGGCACAGTGCCTGGGCTGATATCTCTGTGCTCGACACGAAGACCAATTCGTATGTAACGAGCATCTGGGCAGCTAGCTACACCCTCACGGGAGTTACGTTTAGCCCGGACGGATCCCGAGCCTACGCAAGGGGTTCCGGCTTCCTCGACGTGATCGACACGACCAAGAACCAGGTCATCTCCAGCAACCGAAATTTAGCAGGTGGCGCAGGCAATCTCGTTCTCAGCCCGGACGGGACCCGCGCTTATACAGTTGATGGATACAACAGTGACTACGCAACCGGGACGCTCGTGATCATCGACACGGCCACTAACCAGATCATAAATACCCAGCCGGGGTTCGACTGGCCAACTGCCGTGGTCGTTAGCCCCGATGGCAAGTCTCTCTACGTCCGGCAGTCCAGTGGCGTAACTGTCCTCCAGAATCAAGCGGCTTATGAGACCTTCACGGTGATCGCCAGCGATGGCTACGGCGGCACTACTACTATTCCAGTCACGGTGCATTTGGTGGGGTAGGGCGAGAAGCCCACCGTCTGGCGGCCGGCGCGCAGTACGGCCAAATTGCCGCTGGGCAAACAGGTTCGGCGGTTCCCCGCACTCGGAACGATGAACCCGCACGGCCAGTCGATAGCGATCAACACGGTCGACACTCGGCTGCGGCGAACCGCCCGATCGGCCTGCGAACGGGAGGAGCGCATAACAACAGTGCACCGACAGCCCCGACGTCTGGGCGGCCTCTTTGACCGGAACACCAGCATCGACCAGCTTTGCTAGCCGGTCACCAACCTCAACAGCATCCGCGGAAAACGCCACGGCCGCCACCATCTCTCAAGTCCACAGCGTTGTGACGACCGAATGAACCCGCAACCTTCCGGCGGCCTTGTTTTTGTCCGATATAGTCCGCGGATGCCCGTCGCGCCGTCCGTCCACCGGCTGACGCTGAGCTTTTTCCTGGTGCTCCTCACGCTGCTGTGCGGCGCGCCGACACCGGTGTCGGCGGCTCCCGCCTCCGCAGGCGTGGTTCCGGGCATCGAGGTCTTCCTCGCTGACGTGCCGGATGCGTTGCGGGGCAAACGGGTCGGCCTGATCACCAACAACACCGGCATCGACCGGTCGGGCAGGTCGGACATCGATCTGATCGCCGGGAGCGACGACCTGACGCTGGTGGCACTGCTAGCCCCGGAACACGGGATCCGCGGCAACGCCGAGGCGGGTGTCACGGTCGGTGATGGTGTCGACGCGAAGACCGGCGTGCCGGTCTACTCGCTCTATGGGGCCCAAGGGCACAGCCCGACTCCCGCGATGCTCAAGGATGTGGATGTCCTGGTCTATGACCTTCAGGAGGTCGGCGGACGCACCTGGACGTATGTGTCGACCATGGCGCTGGCGATGCAGGCCGCGGCGCGCAAGGGCATCCCGTTCGTCGTTCTCGACCGGCCGAATCCGATCGGCGGCCAGATTGTGGAAGGCGCCCTGCTGGACCCGGCCTTCGCATCGTTCATCGGCATGTACCCCATCCCCGCGCGGCACGGCATGACGGTCGGCGAACTGGCCACGCTTTTCAACAGCCAGCAGGGGATCGGCGCGGACCTGACCGTGATTCCGGCGCAGGGGTGGCGCCGCGGGCTGTGGTTTGACCAGACGGGTCTGCCGTGGGTGAACCCCTCACCCAACCTCCGGTCGCTGGCGGCGGTGACGAACTACCCGGGCACGGTGTACTTCGAGGGCACCAATCTCTCGGAGGGCCGCGGCACCGACCGGCCCTTCGAGCAGATCGGGGCGCCATGGCTGGATGCCGCAGCGGTGGCCGCGACGATGAACGCGATGGGCTTGCCGGGCATCGCCTTTCAGGCCGTCACCGTCCCGGTCGCCGACAGCGCCGCGAAGTTCCCTGGACAAACCATCCCGGCCATCCGGTTCGTCATCACCGATCGGCAGGCCTACCGACCGGTCGGCACGGCACTGCTGCTCATCGACACGATCCGCAAACAGCATCCGGAGGAATTCGCCTGGGGGCCGTCGATCGACCTGCTTACCGGATCGGATCGGGTGCGCCAGGCGATCAACGCCGGTCGACTCGCGCCGCTGCTGGCCGAGTGGGACCGGGCGGCGGCTCAGTTCGCCGCAAGCCGGGCGGGGTACCTGCTGTATAGCTGAACCGCCACCTAGCGTGCGTGACAGGATCCTTGACCATGACACGCCCCAACTTTCTGCTCATCGTGGCCGACGATCTCGGGTTCTTCGACATCGGCGCTTTCGGCGGTGAGATCAACACCCCCAACCTCGACCGACTGGCCCACGCGGGCATCAGGCTGACCGATTTCCATTCCGCCCCGGCCTGCTCGCCGACACGGGCGATGCTGCTGACCGGAACCGATCACCACGTCGCCGGAATCGGCACCATGCTCGAGATGACCGCACCGGATTTCGCTGGCGCCCCGGGCTATGAGGGGTATCTGAACGACCGGGTGGTGGCGCTGCCGGAACTGCTGCGCGACGCCGGTTACCAGACGTTCATGGCGGGCAAGTGGCATCTGGGCCGCACGATCGACAGGTCTCCGTGGGCACGGGGATTCGACCGCTCCTTCGCCCTGTTGCCGGCCGGTGCCAGCCACTACGGCACCGTCGTGGGAGGCGGGTTGGCGGCCGCACCGATGGTATTCACCGAAGACGATCAGTTCGTCGCGGTAGGGGAAGACTTCTACTCCTCGGATGCCTACACCGACACGCTGCTGCGGTATCTGCGCGAACGTCCCGAGGGTCCACAGGAGGCGCCCTTTTTCGCCTACCTGCCCTTCCAGGCGCCCCACTGGCCGCTGCAGGCGCCCTGGGACGTCATCGCCGAGTACCGAGGCCGCTACGACGCCGGACCGGACGCACTGCGCGAGGAGCGGCTGGCGGCGCTGACCCGACTGGGCCTGTGCCCACCCGACGTCGAGGCGCACCCGATGGTGGCCGACGGCACCCCCGAGTGGGCGGATATGACTGACGAGGAGCGTGCGGTATCCGCGCGCACCATGGAGGTCTACGCGGCCATGGTGGACAGGATGGACTGGAACATCGGCCGGGTGATCGACTATCTCGATGGCACCGGCGAGCTGGACAACACCGTCGTGATCTTCCTGTCGGACAACGGCGCGGAGGGGACGATCGTCGAGGCCATGCCGTTGCGCGGCGCTGAAATCGCGGCGTTGGTCGCGCGGTATTGCGACAACAGCCTCGACAACATCGGCGGTCCCACCTCCTACACCTGGTACGGCCCGCGCTGGGCGCAGGCAGCCACCGCGCCGTCGCGTCTGCACAAGGCCTTCACCACCGAGGGCGGGATCCGGGTGCCGGGCTTCCTCACCTGGCCGGGCTTTTCCAGACAGGGGGAGATCAGCTCGACCTTCACCACCGTCATGGACATCGCCCCGACGGTGCTCGAGCTCGCCGGCGCCGCCCATCCCGGCACCGCGTACCGGGGTCGAGAGGTGGAGCCGATGCGCGGCCGATCGATGCTGCCCTACCTGTCCGGACAGACCGACGCGGTGCACGATGCCGACACCGGCACTGGTTGGGAGTTGTTCGGCCGCCGCGCTATTCGCCAGGGTGATTGGAAGGCGCTTTACCTGCCCGCGCCATACGGCCCGGGTACCTGGCAGCTCTATGACCTCTCACGCGATCCCGGCGAGCTCCACGACCTGGCCGCCTCCCGGCCCGAAAAACTGGCCGACTTGCTCGAGCTGTGGGACCGCTACGTTGAGGACAACAGCGTCGTCCTCGGGCCCGTATCCGTCTACGAGATGGACGAGGCGCGTTAACGATCCGACCAGGACGGTGCCCGACGTCACTGGGCCAGCAGTTTGACCGCCTGGTTGAAGACCCCCGGCAGGGTGCTGGCAGCCGGCACGATCATCGACCGCACCGGGGAACTACTGGCCGCCAGGAGTCCCGACGTAAGCAGCCGGTACCGGCGTGACATGCGGCGCCACTGCCGGGTGTAGTCCGCCGGTTCGTCGGCGAGCACGGCGTCGACCACCAGCTCGGCGCATCCCAGCGCGATGCCCAGCCCCTCGCCGGTAAGGGCGTCGACGTATCCGGCCGCGTCGCCGACGAGCATGACCCTGCCCATGTGCTGGCTGGAAGCGCGCTGCCGCAACGGCCCCGCCGCGCGGGCCGCCCCGCCCTGCGCCCCGGCGAGTCGTGCTGCCAGGGAGGGGAATTCATTTAAGTGATCGTCGAACTTGCCCTGCCGGGACGTCAGAATGGCCACTCCGACGCAGTCGTCTGCCACCGGGGTGACATAAGCCTCGGTGTGCGCGGCCCAGTGGACCTCCACGGTGTCGGTCCACGGGGCGGTCTGGAAGTGCCGCCGTATTCCCCAGCGCCGACCGCCCTTGGTCGGCCGGTCCAGTCCGAGTTGGCGACGGATCGGCGAGTGCAAGCCGTCGGCGGCGGCCAGGTAACGCGCTTCGAAACCGCCGCAGCGCACACCGCTTGCGTCCTGCTGGATCTCACCGATGTCGCCCTTGACGATCCGGACCCCGGCGCTGGCGGCGGCGTCGTGCAGGGCTTCCGACAGAACGGTGCGCCGCACCCCGCGTCCGGCGGCGCCGGGGAAACGGGCCTCCACGCGCCGGGTGCGGTCAAGGTAGGTGATGCCGCGGAAAGGCTTGCCGTGCGGGGTGATTCCGAGGGCGTCGAGGTGTCGCAGCGTGTGCGGCATCAGTCCTTCCCCGCAGGCCTTGTCGATGGGCCCGGGGCGGCGTTCCACCACGGTGACCTCAAGTCCGGCGCGGGCGGCGTGGATGGCCGTGGCCAGCCCCGCCGGTCCGGCGCCGGCGACCAGAAGATCGTTCATGCCAGCCTCGCCAACGCTGAGTTCTCCACAGAGATACGGGTGAACATCAGTGCCGCGTTCAATGCGGTGAACATCAGCGCGGTCACCCAGGCCGAGTGCACCATCGGAAGGGCGAAGCCTTCGACGGCCACCGCGACGTAGTTCGGGTGCGAGAACCAGCGGTAGGGCCCGCCCTCCACGCGCGCAGCGCCGGGGATCACGACGACGCGGGTGTTCCACTGCCGGCCCAGGGTGGTGATGCACCACCAGCGCAACGCCTGGGCCGCGAGGACTAGTGCCAGCATCGTCCAGCCCAGCGCCGGGATGAACGGGCGCTGCATGACGGCGACTTCCACCACGCAGCCGACCAGCAGGGCCAGGTGCAGGGCGACCATCACCGGGTAGTGGGAGGCGCCGATTTCGATGCCGCCCCGGGCCCGGCTCCACGCCAGATTGCGTTGCGCCAGAACCAGTTCAGCCAGGCGTTCGACGCCCACGGCAAAGAGAAGAATGAGATACCAGGTCATGGGATCGGCCTCACGGCCACTGCATGAGCAGCAGTTCCGAGCAGAAGCCGGGACCCATGGCCATCATCACCGCGGGCGATCCGTCCGCGGGGCGCTTGTCCATCGTGTCGCGCAGGATGTGCAGCACCGACGACGACGAGATGTTGCCGATCTCGGCCAGCGAGCGCCAGGTGAGCTCGAGGGCGTCGGTGGGCAGCGTGAGGCTGTCGGTGATCGCCTCGATCACCTTCGGGCCACCGGGGTGGCTGACCCACACGCCGATGTCGTCGATCTGCAGGTCGTGGCCGCCGAGGAAACCGGCCATGTCGTCGCGCAGGTAGCGGCTGATCATGTCGGGCACGTCGGGTGACAGCACCAGCTGGAACCCGGCGGCGCCGACGTCCCATCCCATGGTGCGCAACGAATCCGGGTACAGCCGGCTGGCGGTGTCGACGATCCGCGGTCCGGTGATGCCCAGCTTCTCGGCGCGGCGCTCTCCGACGGCCACCAGCGCCGCCGCGCCGTCGGCGAACAGTGCCGTGCCCACCAGGCCGGCGATGTCGGCGCCGAGGGCGCCGAAGTTCAGCGAGCACAGTTCGGCCGACACCAGCACCGCCACCCCGTCGGGGTTGCCGCGCAGGTAGTCATGGACGCGTGCCGTTCCGGCAGCGCCGGCCACGCACCCCAGTCCGAACAGCGGGATGCGGCGCACGTCGGGGCGCATGCCGAGTCGCCCGGCGATGCGGGCGTCGATCGTCGGCACCGCGATGCCGGTGACTGTCGTCGAGAAGATCGCGTCGACGTCCTCGGGCCCGAAACCGGCGTCCTCCAGCGCTGCGGACACCGCCGCTGAACCGAGGTCCACGGCCTGCTCGATGAACACCGAGTTCGACTGCCCGAAGTCGGTGAGCGTCGGGTACTGCTCCAGCGTCAGCGCGAGATGGCGGTAGTCGACCTTGGCGGTCTGGTGGAATTTCCGCAGCAGGTCCGCGTGCGGGGCGAACTGGGGCAGTTGGATCAGCGTCTCGGTGATCTCGGACTGGCT
>CAZRFC010000001.1:18142-20984 GCA_964598975.1 uncultured Mycobacterium sp.
CCGGTTCGGGGGCAGCGCCCCCCGCACCGCAGCGATGACGCTGGTCGGGCTGCTGTTCGCACCTGTTGACACCACGTTTTGCTCCTTTTCGATCCCTGACTCGGTGAGCAATTCGGAGCAATTCGCCATCCGGATGGGGGGTGTGACCCAACCGACAGTCGGGGGTCTCTTCCGTGTGCCGTTGTGTTCGTGTGCTTGCCTGCCGCCGGGTGTAGCACACTGTCGCAATCCAGGCTACGGTGGACCTATGGCAAGGACGATCGCGCAGCGCGAACTGCGAAACGACAATGCGAAGGTGATCGAGGCGGTGACGGCCGGGGAAACCTTCATCGTCACGCGCAACGGTGAACCGGTCGCCGAATTGCGTCCCATCACCGCGGGCCGCAAGACCTTCGTCAGCCGCGAGGAACTCGACCAGATGGCTTTGGCGGGCGTCCGGATCGATCACCGACGATTCCGCGAGGACCTCGATGCCGCTTTCGATCAGGGAATCGCCCGATGACGGCATCCGGCTTGCTGGACACCTCAGTGGTGATCGACTGGCACGACCCGGTCGTGCGAGCGGCCTTGCCCGACGAAGTGGCGATCTCGGCTGTGACGGCTGCCGAACTGGCCGCTGGACCGCTATTAGCCGCCACTCCGGTCGAGGCCGCTAAGCGGCAGACACGGCTTCAAGAGGTCGAGGCACGCTTCGAACCCATTCCGTTTGGCGCGGCCGCAGCGCGTAGCTACGGCCTTGTCGCCTCCGCTGTGCTCGGACGAGGGCGACACCCCCGCGCCAGATTCGCCGATCTCCTGATCGCGGCGACCGCCCACGCACACCGTCTTGAGTTGTATACCCGCAACCCCGCCGACTTCGACGGCCTTGGTGACTTGGTCCGTGTCGTCGGAGTGTGACCGCTGTACCCCGCGACTGAACGAAGCGGGACGCGGGCCGCTCGGGTGGGCAGGTTTAGAAACCGTTTCGAAGGTTCACCCCGGATGCGGAAACCCAACGGGAGAGGAACTCATGACCGCATTCACCCGAACAGCAGTAGCCGCCTTTGGGCTGAGCGTGGGTATTGGAATCGCCTGCGCTCCCGGCGCGTCGGCGGCCATTCCGCAGGTCGGCAAGCTCGGCAGCGAACTGAGAATGACCGACACCGTCGGTCAGGTGGTCCTGAGTTGGACAGTCAGCAACCTTCGGCCCAGTAGCGACCCTATGCCGGGCTTCCCAGTCGCGGGCAAAGTCTGGGAGGCCACCGCCACCGTCAAAGCCATCCGGGGCAGCGTCACCCCGGCCATCTCCCAATTCAACGCGGTAGCCCCCAATCGGGCCGCCTACCGGGTGCTGTGGCAGGTGGCCAGCCCCACTAACATCTCCGGGGCCACCATCCCGCAGGGCGCGCAGTCCACCGGCAAAATTCATTTCGACGTGACCGGTCCGGCTCCCAGCGTGGTCACTATGAACAACGGGATGGAAGACCTGATGATCTGGGGCCCCTGACCGAATCGGCACTGGGACTCACCGACTGACTACACGTGGCCCGGCATCCCAGGCATCCCGCCGCCCATCGGCGGCATCGGCAGTGCCGGCGCCGGCGGCGGGGGGAGGAACGGGCTGCCCATGCATGCGGCGCTGGCGGGCATCTGCATGCACTGCGGGTCGAGAGGGCCGGTGGGGACGGCCGGCATGGCGGGCGGCCCGGTCGGCGGCAAGTAGGAGCTACCCATGCACTGGGGGACCATGGGCATCGTCGCGCATCGGGGATCGTTCGGACCGGTGGGCGTGTTCGGGTCGGGGTCGGCCCAAGCCACCGGGCCGCTTAGCAGCACGACCGAGATCACCGCGCCTGCGGCAATTGATTTTGCAAACATATTCCAGGTTCCCACGCGGGCGGCCTCTTTTGCCACGCCTGAGCGTGAGGTGGTCTACCAGAGGGTCGGCACACCGGGGTAGCCGGCGAAGGTGGGATCCCCGGTGATGAGCACCAGCGACTCGATCATGGCCTGCGCGGCGAGCATCCGGTCGAACGGATCGCGATGGTCCCATTCCAGACGGCCGGCGAGCAGTGCATGATCCTCGGCCACCGGCAGTCTGATGACTCCCAGCCGGTCGAGGTGCTTGCCGTAGCCGCCCAACAGAACGTCGGCCTGCGGCAGTTTCCCCAGCCGATGCTTGGTGGCGATCTCCCAGGCCGACACCGCGGAGACGACGAGTCGCGAGGAGCGGTTCTCCACGACCTCACGTGCGCTGCGCCCGAGACGGCCCGGGTCTGTCAGTGCCCACAAGATGACGTGGGTATCGAGCAGGTAGGTCAACCGTTGCCCTCCCAGGCCGCGAGTTCGTCGTCGGGGAGGGCGTCTGAAAACTCCTCTGGCACCGAATAGGCGACGAATCCCAACTCCCGTGATGCGGGCGCCTCCATCGGAACCAGGCGGGCCGCCGGGTGATCGCCGCGGGCGATGACGAACTCCTCACCACGTTCGACCTCCGCCAGAAGAGCTGACAGATGCGTCTTCGCGTACTGCACCTTGACCTGCTTCATACCAGGATCGTAAGAAGTAAACCAGGGTTGGTCAATCCGCCTTGGTCAATAAGGGGGGTTGATCGTCCGGTCGACGCGGATCGGGCTGAGCTGGCGGGGTCTGCCTACCGCCGTTACGGCAAGGGCAGGCATCGTGCCGGTTTGAACTAGGGGGATTGCTTCGCCTACGCACTGTCGAGGTCAGCGGTGAGCCGCTTCTCTTGGGATGGAGCCGAGAGCATCAGGTGCGGTCCGGAACCCCTTTCATTGGGCACTCTCAGCTCTCGCGAAATGTATTGCTGGATAACACATGTCTAGTTGAGGCGACGCCCACT
>CAZRFC010000001.1:21084-30966 GCA_964598975.1 uncultured Mycobacterium sp.
GCTCTCGCGAAATGTATTGCTGGATAACACATGTCTAGTTGAGGCGACGCCCACTCATTCCTGGCCGCGGCCTCAGGATTTTCGTCAGTATCCCAACTTATTCTTGGCATCGTGGGTTCGAGGGGGAACACAGTGCGACGGGATTTTCGGCAGCTCGGCGCAATCATCGCGACGGTGACCGTTGCAGCTATGCTCGCGGCGCCGATCGCAGGCGCCGATGACGGCTGGGTAGCCGTCGCCAACTCGCCGAATCACGAGCAGCAGGACTGGGCCTACGGACCCGATGCGGCCACCGCGGCGGCCAACGCCCTGGCGCAGTGCACGGTGCTGCAGCGGGCCAATGACTGCCGTGTCCTCGCGGTGAGCAGCGACTGTGTCGCCACCGCATGGGATGTCAGCGAGCCGCTCAACCGGATCTACGCTGGCTCCGGCGGCGGGCCTGAGGCTGCCGCCCGCGGGGCCATCGCCGCGGCCGGCCCCTACGCCAACGACCTTCAGGTGCGCTGCACATGGTGGCCCCGCGAAGTACCCGGACCGCCGCCGCCAGGTGTATCGCTGACAACTCACTTGACTACTTGACACTGCAATAGTGCTGCGCTGCAAACCAATCCGTCGGAAGCGCCTGTACACTGAAGCCAGCTTCACGAGACACCGTCGCCAAGCTCCGACTAGGCGGTGCGCCAACCCCACGCTCGTGGGTGGCTCGGATGACGAAGCGGCCCGCACCAGACCGGTGCCGGCAAGAGCGCCCCGCCATGGGGCCCGGAACACCCGGGAGTTGCAGTGCACCAAGAACCCCACCCATTCAATGCCGTCCAGCGAGACCGCGCCGTCGGCGCCCTGCTGGCCACCGCCGCCGGCGATGCCCTCGGCGCCGGCTACACCCTGACGCCGCCCATCGCCGGAAATCCGGTCGACATGATCGGCCACGGCGCCTACGCCCCCGGCGAGTGGACCGACACCACCGCGATGGCGCTCGCCGTCGCCGAGATCGCCTCCTTCAGTGAGAACCTCACCGTTGAACAGCGCCTCGAGGACCTCGTACGCCGCTGGGCCTGGTGGGCGCGCACCGCCAAGAGGGTCGGCCCGCAGACCGCCGCCGTCCTCGCCGCGATGCCTGCCGATTGCGCCGACAGTGCCGCCCAGGCGTTCCGCGACACCGCGGCCGGCCTCCACGCAGGCACCGGCCGCGTCCTCGATGCCACCTGCCTCACCCGGGCGGTGCCGATCGCACTTGACACCCTGCGCCCCAACGACGAACGGTCAGCGGCCAGTACCGCCCGGAGGCTCTGCGAACTCACCCACGCCGGCCCCGACGCCGCTGAGGCCACCGTGCTGTGGACCCTCGCGCTCCGCCACGCCGTTCTCACCGGGGAACTCGACCTCCGCACTGGATTGCCGCGCCTCGACGAGGACCGCCATGAGCTGTGGGCCGAGCGCATCACGCAGGCCGAGGACTCCCGCCCAGAAGATTTCGCCGCCGCCACCGACGACGTCGTCACCGTCGTACAGGCCGCCTGGTCGGCCATCACCACGCCTGTGCCCGAACAGGATTCGAGCGCAGGGATCTTCACCGCTGATCACCTGCGGCTGGCTCTGGAGGCGGCGGTCCGTGGCGGCCGGCAGAGCGGCACCGTCGCGGCCGTCGCCGGCGGATTGCTGGGCGCGGCCCACGGAGCTTCCGCGCTGCCATGGCAATGGCGGCCGATCCTGCGCGGCTGGCCCGGCCTGAGGATCCACGGGCTGGCGGCGCTGGCCGACAGGATCATCAACGGCGGCGACCCCTGCCGCATCCCGGGCTTCGGCATGTGGCGCGATAAGCCCGACCCGCGGCGACACCCGCACGACGACGGCGTATGGATCGGTGCGGCGGCCCGGCTGGAGAAACTGCCCGAGGGCGTCGGGGCGGTGGTGTCGCTGTGCCCGATCTCCGACGAGCACATGCCGTTCGGCGTGCTGCACCTGGAGGTCCGACTCGACGACGACGCGACAGACGACACGAGGAACGCCAACCTCGACTTCGTCCTCCTCGACACCGTCCGCGCAATCGAGGCGCTGCGCGCCGAAGGCATCACGGTGTTCATCCACGGCCGCGCCACCCGCAACCGCGCCCCGGTGGTCGCCGCTCTCTACGGTGCCCGCCGCGCCGATATCGGCGTCGACCAGGCGCTCGCCGACGTGTGCGAGGTACTGCCCGACACCAGCCCCACCGACGAATTCCTGGACGCACTGCACCGGCTGTCCCCGTCCACCGCAAGGAGCACCCGATGACCTTCAACCAGGGCCCGATCAAACCGTCCACACGGTGGTCAGCGGGCGCCCAGGACTCCTGGGGCCCGTACTGGGACGTCATGTTCCCGCCCCGCCAGGTCACCGGGTGGATCAACTTCAAGCGCGGCTCGAGCGGGGTCAACATCGCCAAGCGGTTCTGGGCGCAACGCGAATACCTCCGCCGCGCCTATGAATCCGTCTACGGCACCGACCCCGAGGCCTGGCCATCACGGCACCCCGGAGTCGTACTCGACGCCGTCCCGCACATCGAGCACCCGGCGTGCCTGGGCTGCCAGTGGTTCGGCGGCGGCAGTGGCTCGGCGCTGCCACGGGCCCGAGCCCACGAGACCTCCGAGGGAGCCGAGTCGTGAGGCCGAATGTGTCAGACATGCAAGTCATAGTCGAGAAGGGAGGAGGAGCAATTGAGTGAGGACAACCGCCGCGGACTGCTGGTCACGGCGTATCAGGTCGCTGAGGAATTCGCCTGCGCACAGCGGTGGGCCGACGCAGTCGCGGCGCTGGCCCCGTTCCTGGCGACCGTCGAGAGTGAGCATCCCTACGTGCTGTTCGTGCGCGCGAAGCTGGGCGGCTGGTTGGGCGAGGCCGAACGCATCGACGAAGCCATCGTCGTCCTGCGCGGTGTGGCCGAAGCCATGGAGCGAGAGCAAGGATCCGGGCATCCCAACACCCTCGCCGTGCGCAGCAACCTGGCGTATTGGCTCAGCATCGCCGATCCGCCGCGGGCCGACGAGGCCGTCGCCATCGCCCGCGACGTCCTCGCCATCCGCACACGGACCTTCGGGCCCGAGCATCGCGGCACCCTTTCCGCGCGGGGAAACCTCGCCGATCTGATCGGGGAGCAGGGCCTCGTCGGGGAGTGCATCGACATGTTGGTCGGCCTGCTGGCCGACCAACTGCGCATCCTGGGCTGCGATCACGTCGACGCCCTGGACACCCGATTTGCCCTGGTTCGTTGGCTGGCGAAAGTCGCACGCAACTCAGAGGCGCTTGAACACGCACAACAGAACGTCGCGCAGGCGCACCGGATCCTCGGGCCGGATGCCGCTCGAACGCTGAAGTCACGGCTGAATTTCGCCGAATTGCTGGGCGCGACCGGCGACGTGGACGGGGCGACCGCCGGTCTCGAGGATCTCGCTGAGGATTACTGGCGTGTTCTCGGCCCTGAGCATTCCGACACTCGCTTCGCACTCAATGTGCTCGGCTACTGGCTGCACAAAGCCGGACGGCGAGACGAAGCCATCGACCTCACCCGCCGGCTGCTGGCCGACGCACAACGTCTCCTCGGCCCGCAGCATCCGGCGACGGTGCTGTATCGCTTCAATCTGGCTGTGCGGCTGCGGAACTCGGGCCGGGCCGAGGAGGAAGTCGTCGCTCACCGTGAGGCGCTCGCCGACCTGATTCGCATCGACGGTCCAGAGGGCCACCGGACCCTGAAGTTCACGCGTCACCTTGCTGACGCGCTCGGCCGTGCCGGGCAGGTCGCGGTGGCGATCGCGATGCACCGTGAGCTTCTCGGGGTCCGGCTGCGCGTCTCCGGGCCCACCCACCCCAGCACCCTGCTGGTCCGGGAAGGTCTTGCGGAATGGCTGCGCAGGGCCGGTTGCGTCGACGAGGCGATCAGTGAGCTGCAGGCCCTGATCGACGTGTGCGAGCGGGTGCTGCGGCCGGACCATCCGGGAACCGCGCACGCGCGCGCTCTGCTCGACAGCTGGATCACGGATGGCTCGCATGACTGACGACGACGCCGCTGCATTGCGCACCCGGCTCAACAATGAGTTGGGGTTCTATCCGGCATCGCTCGATCCGGAGTCGATCGCCGAGTATCGGCGCAAGGCGGCCGAGGAGATAGCCGATTACGGGCGTCGCAGCTGTCAGACCCCGGCTATAGCGTTGTACTGAACGATCGGCATGAGGGGGAACATGAACGCCGGCGAAGAGGTCCTGGATTTTCTCTACTCCACCCAACTTCAGGTGGACGACGAGTGGGCAGTCAAGATGCCCGACGGGTTCACCTGGTGGGCCGGCCAATACGCGCAACACGTTGAGATCATCGGCCAGGAGACCTCCCCGGACGGCATGACCGGATATCTGATCAGCATCCGCACCGAGATGGTGTCCGACCTGGATCTCACCGACGAGGTGCTCGCCACCCTCAACGAGGGCCCGATGCAGTTCGCCTCGATGGCCGGACCGGTCTACGACCCCGAGACCCGGATGCTGAGCATGTGCACTTTGGTCCGTGTGCACGCCGAGATCGTCGGGTGGATGAAGATTCTGCTGAGCACGGCGGCCATCCTGCAGCTCGAGCATGTGCAGCTCTTCGCCGGGGAGATCGTCGACAAGCACGGCGGTGCACTGGCGATCACCGGCCACCCGGTCAGCGGCGAGCGCGAGCATCCCGACGAGATGATGTACGCCGCCGCCCGCATCTTCTGCCCCGCTAACCAGAAACCGTTGCGCTTGAACGAATCTGACTTCGAGGGCCTCGTCGAGCAGTACATGATGCAGCCTCCGTCGATCGGCGCCAGTGCCGGAGGGCTGGGGCTCACCGTTGAGTTCCCATACGGGAATGAGTCATCCTTGTGCCAGTTCTTCGGCGATCAGGACCACCCGCTGCACGGAAACGGGCTGCTGATCGTTCAGCGGTTCCCCCATCGCGCGGCGAGCCAAGCCGACGGGATCCGGCTGGCTCTCGAACTGAACCGGCAGGACCTGACTCACAACGCAATGGCCTACGGGTTCGGCAGCTATGTGTACGTCAACGACACGTTGTGCTTCAACGCCTTCATCCCCAACCTGTTGCTGCGTGACGTGGTGGCGCCCAGCATGTACTTCGCATGCGCCAACCGCGCACGGTTGATGTCGGAGCGACTCACCGGACAGGACTGGGACGAGAACTCGTTCTCGCTCGACCGCAGCGCCATAGGCCGGGCCATGCTGGCCGGCGAGCACGGTGTCGAGGGGGAGTAGTGGCGCGGTCAACGCCCTGGGCCAGTGGGCGGTATTACAGCGTGCCAATGACTGCCGGGTCCGCGCGGTGAGCACCGACGCCATCCGCGGGGCGCACGTACACTGAAGTCAGCTTCACGAGACACCGTCGCCAAGCTCCGACTAGACGGTGCGCCAACCCCACGCTCGTGGGTGGCTCGGATGACGAAGCGACCCGCACCAACCGGTGCGGGTAAGAGCGCCCCGCCATGGGGCCCGGAACACCCCGGAGTTGAACCGATGAACGATCCCGATAGCAACCAGGCTGATTCGTCGGCGCCGCACGTGGGCCTCACGGACTTGGAGATCCTGGCCTTCATCGCCCGCGTCCAGGCGGGCGGCGGCCGACGTCACTACGTGACGGCGCATCGGCCGGAAGAGTCCGACACGGAGCCCCGGTGATCCGACGGTCGGCGCTCGAGCGCGAGGAACTGAAGTATGCGCATCTGGCCCGCCGGGAGGCCGACGCCGTCCGCCGTAATCGGGAGTGGTTAGAGGCCTACGTCGCCGATACCGAACCCGATGTGCCGCCGGCGCCGACCGGCCCGTGTTTGGAGTTGGCTCCCCGGTACCGGGGAGCCGGTCGGCCTGGCCGTCGCGCGGACACCGCCTGACCGTCCAGTGGCGTCGGCGCAAGCCGAATTTGTCGGTGGGCCAACGTAAAATGCAGTTGCTTCATGAGACACCGTCGTCAAGCTCCGACTGGGCGGTGCGCCAACCCCATGCTCGTGGGTGGCTCGGATGACGAAGCGGCCCGTACCAACCGGTGCGGGTAAGAGCGTCCCGGCAGCGGGGCGGGGGATCGGGGGTTGAGATGGGTCAAAGGAATGTGAAAGTCCGCTCGGAGGGCGTGGAGTCGGACGTCGACAGGTCGGTACAGGACGGTCCGGGGGAGCGTTCGATGATCGCGGTGGCAGAGGAGGACATCGCCCAGCGAAACGGCGCGGCATCAAAGGCCTGCAGCGGTCCGTCGGCCTCGCCCGGCGAGTCCAGGGCCGCCGTCGTCGTCGGGCTTCTGCAACTCGCGCCCGGCACATCGCTGCGCGGATCGACCTTCATCGCGATCAGCCAGTCACTGCGGGCAACCCGCCTTCCCGAGAAGGCCCGGACCACGGTTGATCTCTGGCTGGACTCGCCGGGCGGATCGGCGCGCGACGCCTACAAGATCGCTCTGCTGTTGCGGAGCATCGCGTCTCGTGTCCGCGTGGTGATCCCGGACTATGCCAAGTCCGCGGCCACCCTGTTGAGCCTCGTCGCCGACGAGATCTACATGGGCCCCGCCTCCGTTGGATGTGCAACTGGACTACGAGAAGAACCCCGGCACCAGGGTGTCGGCGCTGGATCGCATCGGCAATCTGAACGAGATCACCGAAGCGGCCCGCGACATCGTGCTCGGGCTGGGCGGCGAAGTGCAATCCACCACCCGACTGGGCCGAGGCGAGACGGTGTCGGTCATGGCCGGCCTTGCCTCCAGTCTGCTGCAGCCGCTGGTCTCCCAGGTGGATCCCACGATCCTGCACCAGTCGAACCGGATGCTGAAGGAAGCCGCCGAGTACGGCAAGAGGCTGAAGCTGACCCGGGAGGACTGCCCGCGCGAACTGGCGGTGAGCCTGCCGCAACGGCTCACGAAGGACTATCCGACCCACGGCTACGCGATCTCGCTTGATGAAGCCGCCGAACTCGGACTGCCCGTCAAGCCCATCGAGGAGTACGAGTTCTGCGAGCAGGCGATGGCCTGCTATGAGGAGAACCAGGCCACCCGGACCAACGTGGTTGAAGTCCTGACCGTGATCGAGATCGCCGGCGCGCAGGACAATCACGACGCCAAGCCGAAGAAACGGAAGAAGTCCGCGTGAAGAGGGAGATGAATCAGATGGCCGATGTGACATCGAAAGCAGCACCGATCAGTCCGGCGGTTCTGGCCGCGAACGCACTGACCGCGCGGTGGTGCGCCCGCCTCGATGGCGAGGACTTCGCCCTCTCGGGCGCCGGGCTGTGGCCGCTGCTCGCGCTTCTCGCCTCAGCGGCCGACGAGGCGGCCGGGGCCGAACTCGAAGCGGCGCTCGGCCGGCCCGCCGATTCCGCTCAGCAGGATGCCCTCGAACTGATCGACATCCTCCGTGCGGGGGAGTCGACCACCGCAGCGTTGGGTCTGTGGGCGCGCAAAGACATTCCGTTGGAGCCGGATTGGGCATCGGGAGTCCCTAAGGGTGTGGTGGGACCACTGACCGATCAGGACGCGCTCGATCGGTGGGCCGCCCAGGAGACTGACGGCCTGATCGACACGTTCCCGTTGGACATCACCCCGGACACCGCACTGGTGCTGGCCTCGGCGCTCGCCGCCCGGGTGAAGTGGTGCGAACCGTTTGACACCTCCCCGCGGAACGGGGATTGGGAGTCCACGGATCCCGGCCAGCAGTGGCTTTCCCGCACGACTTACGACATCACCGCGGTAGCGGTCCTCGACGAGGCGGTCACCCGGGTCGTCGTCGAAGGCGACGGCGACGTCGACGTCCACCTGCTGATCGGTGACCAGGAGCCCGGCGAAGTGTTGTCTGCCGGGCTACGTGAACTCTGCGGCGAAGCGCAGGTCTGTCTAGCGAATGAACTCGACGGCGGCGGCCCCGGATTGACGGTGCGCCGAGTGGGATCCGAAACCCCGGAAGATCTGTTGCGCCTGGGATTGCCGTCCTTCGAGATCAAGGCCCACCACGACCTGCTCGAACAGCCAGAACTATTCGGGCTGCACTTGGTGACCGACCCCATCACGTCGCATCTGCCGCGGCTGAGCCCGGCGCCGCTGTTCCTATCACAGGGTGCACAAGACGTGCTGGCCCGGTTCTACGCGGAAGGCTTCGAAGCGGCCGCGGTCACGGCGTTTGGGCTCGCGGTCACCGGCGCGCTACCTGAGGAGCGCTATCAGGTCACGGTTGCGCACGTCACTTTCGACCGGCCGTTCGGCTTCCTCGCGGTGCACCGCCCGAGCCGGCTCGCGGTGGTCGCGGGATGGGTCGACAGCCCGTTCCGCGATGGCTTGAGGGAATGAGCCGCGCCACCGTGCACCTCTACTCGAGCACCAGTATGTCGCCCCCATCGAGAACCATCGCGATTCGGATACCGACCTCCTGCCACAACGCGACGATCTCTGGATCGTCGTCGATCGCCGCGCGGATGTCGTAGGTCCGCGCCAAAGCGCTGTGGATCTCTCGCTTGACTGCCATGTTCGAGCGATAGTCGTTGTCGCGGCGCATGTGCAGGCCGGCAATGGGAACGGGTAGATGTTCGGACAACCACCGTTCGGTCAATTCGCGCGACCAGGCGTCGCGGCCGGTGACGATCAGGATCGCGTGACCGCGGCTGTGCTGCTCGACGCACCACTCGACGACTGCTCGATGCGGCGGGCATTGCGCACAGGCCCGGTGGAACGCGGCGAAGCCATCGGGCTCGGCTTGTAAATGGAGTACCGCGCTGACATCGCAGAGCGTGCCGTCCATATCGACGATCACCGCTCGCTGGCTGCTCATAGCACCCCCGATTCTGCAACGTCGATGCTCGCTGGGCGAGGTTACCGAAGGGTCGGCTCCATCTATCAAATTCACCAACAATTATTCACGTACTATTGATCGCATTACGCCGACGAAAGGAAGCCGATCCCGTGACCACCCACCCGACGCACTCCGATCACGATCACCAGCACGCGCCGTCCTGCGGCCACGTCGCGGTGGAGCACGACGGCCACGTCGACTACCTGCATGACGGCCACGCGCACCATCTGCACGGCGACCACTACGACGAGCACACCCTGAACGCCCACGTGGTCGCCGAGGTTCACGACCACACCCACGGCGAGGGCTGCGGCCACGAGACCGTCGCACACGGCGATCACGTCGACTACCTCCACGGCGAGCACCGGCACGCAGCGCACGACGATCACTACGACGAGCACTGATCGCACCGCTCCGCCGAGACCGCCGATACCCTGACACGGTGCCCGATACCGTCCGCGAACTCATCGGTGTCTATGACGCCGACGGCACCCTGCTCGGCGAGGCGCGCTACTGGATCGGGGCGCGACTGGGCCGGACGCACTGCGCGCTGTGCGACATCACCCACGGGCTGTTCACCGAGCGGGCCGACTGGCGGCGCTGCCGAGATCAACTCGATGTGGAGTTTCTGACCTATCACCGCAACGACGCTCCCGCGGACGTCCTCGCCGCCGGCGCCCCGGCGCCGTTCGTCGTCGCCCGCACCGACCGTGGTCTGGTTGCCCTGCTCGGTCCAGACGAACTCGACGCGTGCTCCGGGGACGTCGAGGAGTTCCGCCGGGCCTTGAGTCGGGCGTGCGCCGAACGGCACCTCGACGGAATCTGACGCGACCGCGACGCGCTCAGGCCCGGATGTGCGCCATAATCAGGGCTTCCAGGCGGAGGGGGTCGCGGACATGCCGGATATCAGCATCGCAGTGCGGATGGCAGCCGCGGTTTTCGTTGCCGGTGTGGCGCTGGCGGGGCCGCAGGCGGTAGGCACCGCCGCCGCGGACGCGAACGAGACCGGATCGCCGTCGGCGTCGTCGGACTCGGCAAGAGCGACGCGAGCTGAGGC
>CAZRFC010000001.1:30976-41105 GCA_964598975.1 uncultured Mycobacterium sp.
GAGGCCGGGCGGCCGAACCGGCCCACGCCGGGGTCCACGCGGCCCCGGGGGACCGCCTGGCCCGGTGCGTCGCAGAGCGTCGCGCCGCGGGGCCGTTCCGCGCAGGACCGTCCCGAGGCCATCCTTCGGGCGCCGCGCACGGCGGCGGTGCCGGGGGAGTCGTTGACCATCCGGCCGGCAGAGATTGCCGCAGCCACCCGGGTGCCGGCCGGGGCCGCCGAGCCCGCCGTGCCGCCGGTCGTCACCGCCGCGCCGTCGGCCGCAATCAGCCCACCCCCGGTCCGGACGGCCGCCGCAGGGCAGGCGGCGGCCGCCGTGTTAACGGCGCACCGGCCGGTTGCCACCGAGCTTCGTCGGCTGGTCGATACCGCGGCCAACCGGCTGGGGGCGCTGCCGGCGGGCCCGTTCACCGACTTCCTGCAGGGCGGGTTGTTGTTGATGCGGCGCTCGCTGTTCCCCGACGCCCAGGGCGGCCAGGGCGGCCAGGGCGGCCAGGTCGGAACCCCTGCCGCCCCGACGCCTCCCACCGTGATGGTGCACAACGACTCCGGTCAGACGATCTGGGTCTACAACCTGACCACCTCGGGTGACTACAGCATCCCCGCCGGGTTCCCGGTCGTCGAGGTGGCCAACGGGTCCTCGGCGCCGGTCACGCTCGCGGCGGGAACGGGTGCACCCGGATCCCCGGAGAACCGGATCTACATCGTGCAGGGCACGGCCGGATTCCCCAGCGCCGTAAGCTCTTCCGGCGGTGTCGACGCGTTCAACCCGACCGCGGACAACCCGAGCCTGCAGCCCGCCACCGCCAACTCGTTCGCGAACTACAGCTTCGTGGAGTACTACCTGTACTCGAATAACGGCGCGTCTCAGTACACCATCGACACCTCCTACATCGACGAGTGGTCGCTGCCCATCCAGATGCAATTCACCCTGAACGGGGCGAACTGGAATGGCGCAGTGGACGGACGCAAGTACGGCTTCACCGATGTCGACACCGTGATCAACCAACTCAACGCCGCCGGCAAGACCGGAACGCCGTACGCCGATCTGGTGTGGAGCGGCACCAGCCCCTGGGTTCCCCAGCCCCCGTCGACGGTGAGCCGAATCATCGGCCCCGACAAGGTCTGGGCGCAGCAATCGACCGAACCGGCGTCCAACGTCAACATGAACGAGACGGGCTGGGTTCCCAGCTCCTACCAGAACTTCGTCCAATACGGCTCGTACGTCTCGAAAGTCACCAAAAAGATCGTCTACCCCTACGCCCAGAACGGCACCCAGTACAGCGCCGGCGGTAACTTCAACTTCTGGAAGAACTCGGTATCCGGGCCGGCCTCGACGCCGTACCCGATCGCGCTGCGCACCGCGGCGATCCTCGACGGTTTCCCCGCCGACAGCAACGGTGTCTACGGGTTCTTCACCTACCCCAACGACGAGACGGCGGGCCAGTTCACCAACATTCCCACGGCCGTGTCGCTCGACATCCACGTCTACGGGGCCTCGGACGGGTCCAGCGACAACGTGACCCCGGGAGGACGGTGGGTGTACTCCGCCCCGTCGAGTCCCCGGCAATGGTTCAAAGGCCCATGGCGCCAACCGCTCACCGGAACCTCGGCCACCGACACCTTCATCATGAACAACCTTTTCCGGACGAAGGTCGGTACGCCCCAGACGAAAATCGTTGGCGCCCATGGTGACATCGTGGTGATCGACAAAGGCGCCCTGGTCGGGGCGAAGAGCACCGTGGTCGACGTCGTCGACACAGCGAAGTTCGGGCCGGGCGCGAACTTCACCAGCCAGTTCGTCTACGAGACCTCCACCGGATACCTCTACTACGACCGCAACCCCGCATTGCCCGGGTACACCGGCGTGCTGGCGAATCTCTCGGCGAGCACCTTCGATCCGGCCACGACCTTGTTCGTGCTGTAAGCCGCCAACGCCGGAGAAGATCACCCGATGAGCCAGGAACACCCTGTCCTGCTCGGCGGCTACGCCGCCAAACAGTGCCCGGTGCGCACCCACAACTACTTCGCGCCCTTGGTGCCCGACCCGGAGTGGGTGCCGCCGGCCGAACTGAAGGACCTCTTCGACGCCGGCCGTCAGTTCGAACTCGAGGTGTTCGCCGAACTGCGCCGGATCCACCCCGACACCTCAGAGCTGATCGATCCCGACCTGCGCAAGGCTGCGGCGATCGGGAAAACGTTGGCCGCCATGGAATCCGGGGTACCGCTCATCCTGGGCGGGTGGCTGCCGGATGACATCGACGGCGGGCGGACCGGTAAGCCGGACGTCCTGGTGAAGGTCAGTGGTGGCTATCTGCCCGCCGACGTCAAGCACCACAAAACCCTCGATACCGCCAAGAAGACGTCCAAGCCGGTGTCGTCGCTGGTGCGGCCCGACATCTGGTGGCAACTGCCGGGATGCACCGCAACCTCGCACCACTACGAAGACGGCCTGCAGTTGGCGCACTACACCCGGATGCTTCAGGCCTGCGGCTTCCACCCGGGGCCCGACCGGCTGTTCGGGGCGATCATCGGGACCAGCACCGTGGCGGTCTCGGGGCCCGACCACGAACTGGTCTTCGTCTGGCACGACCTGTCCAAACCGACGCGGCCCACGTTCTCCCGCAGCAGGGGCAAGGCGCTGCGCTCGGTACTGGAACGCTACGACCACGAACACGACTTCCGCGTCAAGGTCGCCGCGACCGCCGCACGGATCACCGGATCCGCCGATGATCCTGACCCGCTGGTGGTTCCGATCGGCCAGAAGGAATGCGGGGAGTGCCCGTATGGGCTGTGGTGCGCCGATCAGATGGGTCCCGAGGACCCGTCGGCGGTGATCAGCCGCGACCGGCTCGACACCCGCGAGTGGCTGACGCTGCGGCAGATGGGAATCGGGACGACGGGCGCGCTGGCCGATCTGGAACCCGAGGATCCGGCCTTCTTCGACGAATACCACCCTGAGGTCACCCATTACAGCCCCGCGCAGGCCCTCAAACGATTGCAGGCCGCCGTGCGCCAAGCCCAGATGATCCGTGACGGCGTCGACTTCCGGCCCATCCCCGGTGTCGTGGTCGAGGTGCCGTCGGCCGACATCGAGATCGACTTCGACATCGAATGGGACACCGCCAACCGGATCTACCAGTGGGGGCTGCGGGTCCGCGACGGCCAGGACGACGCCACCGCCCACTACGAGCCGGTCGTGTCATTCGAGCCCCTCGACGACGAGGCCGAACTCGCCCTCGCCGAACGCGCCGCCGCCCGCATCGCCCACCTGCGCTCTGAGACCGAGGCGTCGGGGCGCACCGTCGCGGTGTACCACTGGTCACACCCCGAAGTGTCCATGACCCGCAAGTTCGACTGCGTCACAACCGCTTTGGACGGCATCACCGTCGACCTGCTGGCCTGGTTCACCGCGACGTTCCACGTCCGCGGGGAAGCCTCCATCAAGGCCGTCGCGCAGTTCTTCGGATTCACCTGGGCAGTGGACGATCCCGGCGGTCGGCTGTCCATGACCAAGATCGAGAACGCCCGCGCCGCCGGTCCGGAGGGGCTGGAGGCGCGGAAGTGGTGTCTGGACTACAACTCCTCCGACGTGGCCGCCCAGGCGACGATCCGCGACGGGGTTCGGGCGATGTTTCCGGTGTGACCGGCCGGAGTGGGGCCGGGCGGCCGTCCGGTTTCGCGTAAGCCGGGTGGGCTACCTGTGGACTGCTGAACCGAATCAACCCTTAGACCGTGACGACTGTCAGGATCTCTTCGAGGCCGCGAAAGTCATCGGCATTGCGGGTGTACAGCGGCGTGTCAGCGGCCACTGCGGTGGCCGCGATTAGCAGATCGGCCATCCGTCGGCGGGGTTGGCGTCCGCTGGCGAGAACGGCGCCGTAGATCCGCCCGAACGCCCTCGCGCAGTCGCCGTCGAACGGCGTGGGCTCCACCCACGATTCGAGCTGCTGCAGTCGGTCCTGTCGTCGCGCACGTTCGTCGTGGTCGTCGGTCGCATGGGGTCCCGCGGACAGCTCGGCCATCGTGATCGCGCTGATGGATGCCTCCTCGGGCAGCAGCTCTGGAGGAATGATGTCGAGGTCGATCACCACCGAGGTGTCGAGCAGTCCGGATTTCGTCTCAGCCACGCGGGGTGATGTCTTGGTCGACGGAACGGTCGAGGTCTTCGCGCAGCCGTCGAATATCGACGCGTGGGGCGCCGCGGAACGCCGCGGCCAGCGCCGGGCCGTTCACGATGCGACGACGGCGCAGGGGCACCAGCTCCCCGACCGGCACGCCGTTGCGCGTGACGATGAACGCCTCGCCCTGATCGAGTCGGCGCATGATCTCGCCGCTGTTGTTGCGCAACTCGCGCTGGCTGATCTCACTGCTCACCCCAGCGACTGTAGCACCGTTGCGACACCCGAATGCCGCCGTCATCTCGGCCCCCTGTGAGCCATCCAGCTCCGATGTTTGATCGCTGCCTTGCGTGCCTGCTTTGCCAGGCCGCGATCGGGAAGGTGTCGCCCAAGAACGTCGAGCACGGAAGCCATCTCGGGTGCGGGATGACGCCAGAAGAACTCCAGCATCCCGGCGGGATCGTGGCCGCGCGAAAACTGCTCGCACAAGATCTCGGGATGGTCGACCAGTAGCGACAGGATGTCGGCAAGTACGGCCGGTGTGATGAACCCGCCGACGGTATCGCCATCGGCCAAGCCATGATCGAGCAGCCAGATGGCCGCATGGCCGGCTGCGGTGGTATCGAGCAGTTGCCGCATGTGCGGTTCGGCCACGTCCGCGTCGAACATTCCCAGCAGTCGCAATCCGATCAGGCGCGTCCGGGCATCTGGGGCGTCGGTGATCAGCGCGGCCACGATCGCGGCTCGTTCAGCTGCCGCCAGCGTCGGCTTCCACGCAGCAAGCATCGCCGAATGGTGTTGTTCCGGTGCGGTATCCATCGCCGCAATCAGGTCGGGCAAGTCCGCCTTGGTGAGGTCGGCCGCTGTCCGCAGTACCAGCCCGGCGGCGGGCAGATACTCCGGTAGGACATGCCGGCCGAAGGCCGTCATGCTGACGGTGCCGCCGGTCCAGAACCGTTGCCTCCAGGTGGTGAGCCCCTGCTGCCGGCCGGACCACTCGAGGACCCCGGCCATGTCCAGCATCTCCACGATTCGGCTGATGTCCTCCGCGAAGGACTCGGACGACAGGTAGTAGTCGGCTTCATCGCCGTGGAACTGGCTGCCCACGACGTCTTTGTTCAGCTGCACGATGTCGTTGAAGTCGGCCTGGGCGCCCAGCGCGATCAGGCCGGCCAGCCAATGGACCACGCCGTCGTCGAGTAGGCCGTGCACGTCGTCGTAGAAGGACACCCTTCCGCCCATCATGGACAGCACGCCGAACTCGACGACCGTCTGAAAGAGCTTGGCGGCCTGAGCCACCCGCGTTTTCTTCGCCCAGGCCTTGACCGGTGCCAGGCGGTTGCCGACATAGCGCACCGCGCCGGACGCCTCGGCGACCGCCACCAAATACATCAGCTGGCGCAGTGACTCGGTCGATTGCGTCTTGAACGTGGTGCCGCCGTAGTCCGGGTCCAGTTCATCACCGGTGTCGAGCAGGTCGACCAACGCGCGCCCGTCGGCCAGCTTGAGATTTCCCTTGGCCGTGAGGAGTTTTCCCTTCTCCCCGAGGTAATCACGCAGCGCCTGCACCTTCGCGGGCAGCGCTGCCCCGGCGACGGCGGCCGCCACCTCGTCCTCCGACGGCGGGATGTGCAGGAACGGCAACTCGATCGGCGCCGGCGATGGGAAGAACCGATCGGTCGCGGCTCTGCGTTGGTCGATCGGCAGCGCATTGTGCTCGTCGACGCGGCGCTGCAGCGCGGCCGACAACTCCTCCTGCGTCATGGCTTCCGCGCCCTCGATGCCGGCGAACAAGGACTTGGCCATGCCGTAGTTGTTGGGGTCGGCCATCTTCGCCCGCATGCTGTCGGCGAGACCGACCGCGGTCCGCCCGAGGGTCCGGGCCCGGTCCGGCCCGCCGCGCAGCCGGCCCGTAGCGCCCAAAAACAGGACGAATTCCGCCAGCGACTCGCAAACCTCCCACGATCGGTCGGCGGGCAGGGTCAACTGACGCGGACACCAGTCGAGCAGGAACCTGCGGATGTCGTCGTCGCCGATCGACTCCAGTGGACCCTGTGCCCGCGACGCCAAAAACGACTCGGCATGGCCGGTGAAGAGGTCCGCATCGTCCGGGCAGCGCTCGTCGAGCCAGTCCGCGAACTCCTCGATCAACTCATCCGACACGTCACCAGTGTTGCCTACCGGGCCGACACGTCAAGCCAGCCGCCGCGATCGGTGATCAGCAGCGCGCCGCCAGGTCGGCGGCTGCTTCCCGCAAGTCGTCCAATTCACTTGGTGTCAAGGGGGTTTCGATGATTCGGCGCACCCCGCCGCGGCCGATCTCGGCCTGCACGCCGAGGTAGACCCCGCTGATGCCGTACTCGCCGTCCAACCAGGCGCAAACCGGCAGCACCGCACCGGAGTCCTCCACCACCGCGCGGGCCATCTGGGCCGCCGCCGCGGACGGGGCGAAGTACGCCGAGCCGGTCTTGAGCAGCGCCACGATCTCCGCCCCGCCGTTGCGGGTTCGGGTGACGATCTCGTCGATGTCCTGCTCGCTCATCACCGCGGTGAGCGGACGGCCGTCCACCAAGCACTGCGAACGCACCGGAACCATGGTGTCGCCGTGGGAACCGAGGGTGAGCGCGCTGACTCTGGTGATCGGGACGCCGAGTTTGTCGGCGAGGAAGTGGGTGAACCGCGCCGAATCCAGCACGCCGGCTTGGCCGATCACCCGGCACGGCGGGAATCCGGTGACCGACTGGGTAAGGGCGGTCATCTCATCGAGGGGATTGGACACCACGACCACCACCGCCTCAGGGGCGTGCCGGGCGATCTGCTCGGACACCGACGCGACGACGGCGGAGTTGACCTCGATCAGGTCGGCGCGGCTCATCCCCGGCTTGCGCGGCAGGCCGGCGGTCACCACCACGACCTGCGAGCCGGTGATCGTTTCGTAGCCCGACCCGTCCGTCCCGGTCGTCACACCCACCACCTCGGTGGTGAACCCCTCGATGGGCCGGGACTGGTTGATGTCCAGCGCCACGCCCTCGGCTTTGCCGTCGGCGATGTCGGTCAGCACGACCTGTTCGACGATGTCGAACTGCGCCAACCTCATCGCGGTGGTGGCGCCGATGAAACCCGCGCCGACCACGGTGAGCTTTCCTGATGTGGTCATCGCCACCCCTTCGTTCTGATGCCGGGGCAACTCTAGCGTTGGTCGTTAATCGAGATGCCCGCACCATCCGCAGTGCCACACAGTCTGATGAGCGTGTGGAGGTCACCGTCGAACTTGTTGACATCGCAGTTGTGTTGTCGTCCCACGACGGCGTCGGAGGCGAACTGAAGGATGCGCGGCTTGCGGCCCGACATCGCCGCCCAGCCCTGCGAACGGTCCGTCACGCCCCGGTATTGATCGGTGAACGGCCGGGGCGCACCGGAGCCGGTGTAATCGCTGTTCCAGAGGTCATAGCCGGCGCCCAGTTCATCTCCGTACAGCCACCTTGGGGCGTACACGATCACATAGCCGGTGTGCCGTTCGCGCGCCATGCGGGCACGGACGGCGTCGACCGCTCGGCGGATCTCATCGGGACTGGGTGGGCGGGGCAGACCCTGTTGTTCGGCGTCGATCTGCCAGATCCACGGCCCCTCGTGCCACCATGGGGTCCGCTCCGCGACGTAGTCCATCCAGAAATTCACCTGTGCCTCAATGCGGTTCGGCGGATCCGGCCACAGGTAGTGATAGCTGCCCAGGACCGGGATCCCGGCTCTGCGGGCCCGGTCCAGTGCCTTCTTGTAGAACCGGTCCTCCCAGTCGCCGCCCTCGGTGGCCTTGTGTGTGAAGAAGGAGATGCCGGCTTCGCGCGCACTGGCCAGATCCATCGGCCCGCGGCCCCAGTCGTGGTTCGAGGCGTCCCATCCCCACACCGTCGCCGTGCTCGGAACAGGGACGGGGAGTGGTCGTCTCAGCACCGATCGGCGCTCATCTCCTGGCCCCGCATCGGCATTCCGTCGATCACCGCATAGATCGTCGCAAGATTCGGGACGTCGTTGGTACGCCACTTCTCGCCGCCGTCCTTGCCGATCAACACCACGCTGAAGCCGTTCGCGCCGATCCCGAACTCTGACTGCAACCGTTGGGCCTGGGTGGTGCTGACCGGCTGGCCGTCAAGGGTGCTGGTGCCCTCTGTCACGATCCGGCCCAGCACCATGTCGCGATCGGCGAAGTCGCATCGGCTGGCCTCGATGCGGCGCATCGTCTCCACGAACCGCGGATCACCGTCGGTGGGGGAGAACACCAGCAGTGGGCGGCTCTGCCACAGATAGTCACTCAGTTCGGCGGCCACGGCCCGCGCCGGCATGAGCGCAGCGCTGGCGGCCAGAAAGGCCACCGCGAGTGCGATCCGTACGAATCGGCGGGGAAGATGATGTCTGACCATGGTGATACCCGACTTTAGCGCGACCTGTGAGGCGGTACGGCTTCGATGACTGACGGCTCCGTCCCGGGCGAGAACCGCTACGACGACCGCTACGAGGGTTTCCCCGACGGCTTCTTCAGCCGGCGCGACGAGAGCGACGACGCGCACTTCTACCGCGAACCGCGTGCCCTCTACCACATAGACGAGGGCGCCATCGCCGCAGTAAGCGGCCTCTACGACGAACTCGGCCTGTACGGCGAGGTGCTCGACCTCTGCAGTTCCTGGGTGTCGCATCTGGCCCGGACTCCGCAACGGCTGGTTGTGCTCGGCATGAACGCCGTCGAGCTCGAGGGGAACGAGCAGGCCCACGAACGGGTCGTCCACGACCTCAACGTTGAGCCCGCGCTGCCGTTCGACGACGCCTGCTTCGACGGGGCGATGTGCACGGTGTCCGTCGACTACCTGGTCCGCCCGCTCGAGGTGTTCGACGAGGTGGCCCGGGTGCTGCGGCCCGGCGCGCCGTTCGTGTGCACGTTCTCCAACCGGTGCTTCCCGACCAAGGCGATCCGGGGTTGGCTGGCCTCCGACGACGAGTTCCACGTTCGGCTCGTCGCCGAGTACTTCCGCCGCTCGACCGGCTGGGACCAGCCCCACGTCGACCAGCGCCCGACGCCAGGTGACCCGCTCTTCGCGGTGTGGGCGCACCGCCGCCGTAATAGTTAGGGCCGTTCTAGTCAGGGCCGGTCTGTCAGCTCCCGAGCCCCGATGTCCGGCTCAGCCGGCCGCCCACTGCTTCGCGTCCTCGAGTTCGTCCAAGCCGAACACCGCTATCTCGCCGGGCATCATCCAGCCCAACGCGTGCATCGTGTGGGCGACCCACTCCTTGTCGCTGACCACAGCGGTGCGTTTGAAGGCGCGAATGTGCTTGAGGGTGCTGAAGCCTTGTTTGAAGTCGGCGAGCAACCCGCCGGGACCGAACCCCTCGTAATCGGACCCGATGACCTCCACGAAGCGGATTTCATCGGAGTCCATCATCCGGTCCAGCGTGGGTTTGAACTGGGCGAAATCATCGGCGGTGACCCGGCCGGAAATTCGGATGCCGTTGACCCCGTCGGGCATGCCCTGCAATTCCTCGATCATCGAAACCTCCAATACCTTCGACGGTAGGCGGGTGCGGCCGCGGTCGACAGGGCCGATGGTCACCGACGGTTCGGGCGTCAAACCGGCTGCGCCTGGAGAGCCCGGCGAAGACCGGCGGCGGCCCGGCCGCCGATCCAGCCGAACATCAGCCGCAGACCCAGATCGCCCACGCGCAGCACGCCGTTGAGGCGGAGATCCGCGTCGTAGGTCAGGACCGACCCCGTCCCGTCCGGTTCGACGGTGATCCGGTCGATCGAGGTGAACACGCTGCTGCGGGCTACGACGAGGAGGTTTCGTGGGGTGTCGTACTCCTCGGTGACGTAGCGCAATGTCAGGTCGTGGCCGATGCCGGCGACGGTGACGTCGAAGACGTTGCCCGGGCCGCCGCCCGAACCCTGCACCTGTTTGACAGCCTTCACACCGGGATCCCACTCGGCGAAGTTGCGCAGGTCGGCCATGTAGGAGAACACCT
>CAZRFC010000002.1:0-2519 GCA_964598975.1 uncultured Mycobacterium sp.
GCTTCTCCCCGTTGCCGCCGATGCAGATAGGCGGATGCGGACGCTGCGGGCCCTTCGGCTCGTTGCGGGCAGCGCTGAGCTGGTAGAACTTCCCATGAAAATCGAAGCAGCCGGTTGTCTCCTGGCTGAGCAGTCCGATGAGCACCTGGCAGGCCTCCTCGAAACGGTCGAAACGCTCTTTGAGGGTGCCGAGTTCGATTCCGTAGGCGCCGGACTCCTCCTCGTTCCAGCCCGCGCCGATGCCCAACTCCAGTCGTCCGCCGGAGATGATGTCAAGCGCCGCCGCCATATTGGCCAGCACGGCCGGATGACGGTAGTGGATGCCGGTGACCAGAGTGCCCAGACGTAGCCGAGTGGTGGCCTGGGCCAACGCGGTGAGCGTGGTCCAACCCTCCAGACACGGGCCTGCCGGATCGGAGAAGATCGGGTAGAAGTGGTCGAAGGTCCATCCCGATTTGTAGACTTCGATCCCGTCGGCGACCTGCCAGACCGCCAGCATGTCGGACCACGTGGTGTTCTGCGTGGCGGTCTTGAAGGCGAAGCGCATCCGCGAAAGCCTATAGCGCGGAACGGTTTAGTGTGTCGCGGCCAGCTCCCTTTCCGCGACTTCCGGCGCCTGCGCAGGTCCGGTCCTGATCCGTGACACCACGCAGTGGATCGCCCCCAATTGCAGCAGTCCGATGATCATCACCGGCCAGAGGGCGCCGGCGGTGAGCGCCGCCGTAGCCTCGGCCGCCGAGCTGGGTGATTCGCCGTCCCTCATCTGATGCGCGGCAACGACCGCGGCCATGGCGAACAACAACGCGACCACCGCATAGGCGACTTGCCATTGCTGAATGAGGATGCCGTTCATGGTTAGAGGCTTCCCCATCGGGGCGGGCCCAAACGCCGACCCATTTCCGTGATACAGCAAATAACCGACGTTATGTCTGGGCGCCGTGAAGTGCGCTTCTGTCGGAAGCGGTGGACAATCCTGCCGGTGTGTGGGGCGTGACCCGTCAGGGCCCCGGGCCCCGCCCGGATGACAGTTGCTGGCGCCCGGCTCCCGCGGTGCCGAGTTTGTGCTCTTAAGGCTGAATTGACCGAGCTAGAACTACTCGCCATACTGGCCGCATGGAGGCGTCTCCCGGTTCTGAATGGATTAGCGACAAAGAACTCGTCGATTCCGTGCTGCGCGATCTCGCGGAGGCCGCCGACCGGTGGGAGGCGCTTGTCGCACAGTCGGAAACGGTCACCTACAGCGTCGATATGGGAGATATGCAGGCTGTTGCAGACTCCGATGGCAAACTCGTCAACCTCTCTCTAGACCCTGGCATCACGCACCGATACAGCCACAATGAGTTGGCCGAGCGGATGAATACGGCATTCGACGCACTGCGCACCGAGGTCGAGGACGACTACCAGTCCCGCTATGGCGGTGAACTCCGATGACAGCAGTCGCGGGACATGTACAAGGCCGACCGTGCCGCTGAATCTTTCCAACCGCGACCAGAATTCGGGCCACCTGTTCTACAACCGGCGGCTGCGCGCTGCGATCACCCGATTCTCGGTCCGAATGCGGCACGACGACCGCAAGCAGCAGGCCGCACTGGCCCTCTCGCTGGTCTTCGTCCTCTTGGGCTGCGGCTGGATGGCGCTGCTGAACTTCATGAAACCGGCCGGGCTGGTGGGGCAGTCGGCCATCGTCGGCAACCGCGACTCCGGCGCCCTATACGCGCGCATCGACGGCCGACTCTATCCAGCGCTCAACCTCAGCTCTGCCCGCCTTGCGACCGGTACCGCCGCCGCACCGACGTGGGTCAAGCCCGCCGAGATCGTCAAGCACCCCACCGGGCCGATGATCGGTATCCCGGGAATCCCCGATGACCTGACGGTCTCGGGAAATCCGGTGTCGGCCTGGGCGGTGTGTGACACCGCCGCCGAGCGGGGCAGCGGCGACGCCACTGTGGTGACGGCGATCGCCGGAGAACTATCCGGTGGCCGCGCCGAGCCGATGACCGACCGACAGGCACTGCTGGCCACCCACCGCGGCTCCAGCTACCTGGTCTGGAACGGCCGACGCAGCCGCATCGACCTCAGGGACCGATCGGTGACCTTCAATCTCGGGCTCGACCCGGGTGTGACCCGCCCGGTCGAGCTGTCCAACGCACTCTTCGATGCCATGCCGGCTACCGAACCGCTCGTGGTGCCGACCATCCCGCAAGCCGGTAAGCCGTCGCGCCTGCTCGCCGGTTCGGTGGTGGGCCGGGTGCTGCAGACCCAGGACGCCAACGGTGATGTCAGCGGCTTCTACGTGCTGCTGCCCGATGGAATCCAACGCGTCACCGCATTCGTCGCCGACCTGATCCGAACCGCCAACAGCCAAGGAGCCACAGCGCCCCAACTGGTCGCACCCGACAAGCTCGTCGACATCCCAGAGGTCGAGGTCCTCAATGTGGGGTTCTACCCCGCCGCAAAACTCGACTTCATCGACTCCGACGCAACCCCGGTCAGCTGTGTGAGCTGGAAGAAGATGGTCG
>CAZRFC010000002.1:2529-26404 GCA_964598975.1 uncultured Mycobacterium sp.
CCGTCTACAGCGGCAGGGGCCTGCCGGTTCCACAGAGTCGGGACGCCCACATCGTGAAATTGGTCCGGGACGCCCGTGACCCCGCATCGGTGGAGGCCCAGCAGACCCTGATGCTGCCCGGCGCGGCGAACTTCGTCGCGACGACCAGTGCCGCCGCCGCCACCGACACCCGGGAGAACCTGTACTGGGTCTCCCCGCAGGGGGTTCGCTACGGAATCGAATGGGATCAAAACAGCCTGCAGGCCCTGGGTATTGATCCGAGCCGTGCGGTACAGGCACCGTGGCCCATCGTGCGGACCTTCGCGCCCGGACCTGCCATCAGCCGGTCCACCGCGTTGCTCGCACGGGATGCCATCAGTCCAGCCGGTGTCGCCGCGCCTTTGCCGCAACCGGTGCACGACACAGGGGGATAGCCGAATGTCCAAGCGCCGCTTCGTCCGTGGGCCCCGCGAAACACCGCCGACGGTGACGCCGGTCCGGCTGATGATCAACCCACCACTGGCCCTTCCCGAGCGGGAACCGCGCAACATCCTGCTGATGATCGCGGCGCCTGCGCTGTTGGTCGGAATCCTCGGAACACTGGTCGTGATGTACACCTCCGGCGTCCGCTCCCTGCAGTCCGGGCTCTTCCCGCTGATCGGACTGGTCGGATTCGGTGCGCTGATGTTCAGCGGACGGTTCGGTCGTGCCCGCCGAATCAGTTGGGGCGAACAGGAGAAGCAGCGCCGAAGCTATCTGCGTCAACTCGACGAGGATCGCGATGAGGTGCAGACCGCCGCAGGGCAGCAGCGTCGCAGCCAGTTGTTCGTGCATGGCGATCCGCACAAACTCGACACCGTCATCGGTGGCCCGCGGATGTGGGAGCGCCGACCCGGCGACTCGGACTTCCTCGACGTCCGACTCGGTATCGGAGTGCACTCGACGGGGGATTCCGCCGTTTCCCTGCAGTGGCCCGAGGTGCCGGTAGGTGAGGAACTCGAACCGGTTACCGGACGTGCGCTTCGGGATTTCATCCTGGAGCAGAGCCGGATTCGCGATATCGGCAAGGTGCTGAGCCTGCGCTCACGGCCCGGATACAGCTTCGTCGGGGACGATATGGCCGACCTGCACTCGATGATCCGGGCGGTGCTGTGCTCGCTGGCCGTGTATCACAGCCCCACCGACGTGAAGTTCATGGTGGTCAGCCGCAACCCGGAACAGTGGACCTGGTTGGTGTGGCTACCCCACAACCAACACGACGAGATGTTCGACGCGTGCGGTCCACGCCGATTGGTATTCACTTCTCCCGGGGATCTCGAGGAGGCCCTCGACGCCGAGTTGCACCGCAAAGGCCGGGGGCCTTGGGCGCCACCGAGCGGATCAAGCCCCACCACCACCCTGTCCCCCATGGAAACCGATGCCGCTACCGGTCTGGGGCCGCATTGGATCATCATCGACGACAACGTCGGCACCCCCGAGCAGTGGGAAGCGATCACCGGGCAGAAGGGCATGGCGGGCATCACAGTGCTGCGCCTTGCCGCCCGGGTCGGTGAAGGCGTCGGATTCGCCAATGCCGAAGAACGGTTCGAGCTCCGAGAGGGCCGGCTACGGCACCGCGACGCGTTCTACGCCGTCGCCGACATGCTCGCCGCGAGCACTGCCGACCGATACGCCCGCGCACTGGCCCGCTGGTCACCCACGACCGTTGCGGAGCTCTCCGGAACGGACAGCCGGGGCGGCGAACTGTTGCGTGCGCTGGGCATCGCCGATCCGCGCAATCTCGATCTCGAACGGCTCTGGGCGGACAGCCGCGGTCGCGGCGACCACCGCTGGGCAATGATCCCGGTGGGCGTCAAACCCGGCGGCGAGTTGCAGTATGTGATCCTGCGGGCCAAGGACTTCGGCGGCCAGGGATTCCACTCGGTGGTGATCGGTACGTCAGGCTCGGGCAAGTCGGAGTACTTCCTTTCGCTGTGCAACGGGATCGCTCTGACCCACTCGCCGGAGACCTTCGTGGTGATCTTCGTGGATATGAAGTTCGAGTCCGCGGCCCAGGACCTCGAGGGAATGCCGCACGTCGCCGCGTCGCTGTCCAACCTGGGTAAGGACGACAGACACCTCGCCGAACGGATGCGCAAGGCGATCGACGGCGAGATGGCCAGACGTTACGTCCTTTTCAAAGCGGCCGGCGCCCGTGACGCCAACGAATACGAGGAGATGCGACTGGCCGGGCGTGACCTGGAACCCGTACCGATCCTGCTGGTGATCATCGACGAGTACCTCGAACTGTTCCACCACCACCCCGAATGGATCGACCTTGTCATCCATATCGGTCAGGAAGGCCGCGGCTGCAACGTCTTCTTCACCCTCGGCGGTCAGCGACTCGACCTTTCGTCACTGAGCAAGGCCAAGAGCAACATCGCCTTCCGGGTCGCGTTGCGCGCGGAGACTGCCGAGGACTCTCGTGACGTCATCGGCAGTGATGCCGCTCTGCACCTGCCGTCCAAGGAGAATGGCTACGCCCTACTCAAGGCGGGTCCGCGCGAACTCGAGCCGTTCCGCTGCTTCTATGTTTCAGCGCCCTTCGTCGTACCTAAGAAGGTTGTCAGCACGGACCCGACGGTGTCGGTGGACTTCAACCAGCCGCGCTCGTTGACTTGGGAGTACCAGCCGCTCAGTGAATCCGACAGCGCAGCGCTGGCAGTAGCCGAGGAGCCCGAGCAGCCGGACGAATTCCTCTATCACGCTGACGGATTCAAGCGAAAGAAGCTCCTCGATGTCATTCGTGAGTCGCTGATATCTCACCCCGCGCGTCCGCCGCATCAGATCTGGCTGCCGCCGCTGGAGGTCAGTGCTACCGCCGACGAGCTGGTCAAGATGTGGCGCGGAAAACCATGGTGGGAGGACTACGGCCAGAATCCCGGGCTGGTCTTCCCGGCCGGCATCGAGGACTTCCCCGAAGAACACACCCAGCGGGTGCACGTCGTCGACGCGGAAATGGACAACGTGATGGTGGTGGCGACCGCTCAGCGCGGCAAGTCCACTGCACTGATGACGCTGATCACCTCCGCGGCGCTGATGTACACCCCGGAACGAGTGGCCTTCTTCTGCATCGGCGCATCGCTCTATCCGATGGAGGACTATCCCCACGTGGCCGGCGTCGTCAGCGTCACCGACGTGGAGGGTGTCTCCCGCACCATCGCGACCATCGAGGGGTTGATCCGCGCACGTGAGGCCTCCTTCAAGCGCTACCAGATGGATATCGCCGAGTTCCGGGAACGCCGGTTCGGGCCCCTCCCCGGCGGCGGCGATCCGGCGGACAAGTTCGGCGACGTCTTCCTGGTCGTCGACAACTTCGGGGATCTCTACGACAAGGACAGCGGCCTCGGTGACCGTGCGATCGCCATTGCACGCCAGGGTCTTTCGTACGGCGTGCATGTGATGACCAGTGCCAGCGGTTGGCTCGTCGGGCAGAAGCAGGCGCTGTTGAACGTCGCCAACGCCCGCATCCAACTCCGGTTGAGCAATCCCGACGAGACTCAGATGGGCACGGGGATGGAACACCGGCGTGCCGCCCGTCAAACTCCGGACCGCCCCGGCTTCGGCGTCAGCCGCACCGGCCACGAACTATTGATCGGGCTGCCGGAGATCGCTACCCAGGACGGTGCCAGAGTAGGCACCCGGGGAGTAGGCGCGGTGATCGCCGCCCAGACTGGTGCCGGCAAGGTGGACACCCTCGCCCGACTTCCTGAGCGGATCACGCTACGGCAGATCTTGGGCGACTACAGCCGCGTTGCGGGGACCGGGGAGTCGTTCAATATCCCGTTCGGTATCAGCGAGAGCGCACTGCAACCAGTGGCGATCCCCACCCGCCAGGTGCCCAATCTGCTCGTCGTCGGCCGACAGGGTTGCGGCAAGAGCAGCACTCTGGCCGCCATCGGACAGGCGATCACCGAGAGGTTGTCGCCGCAACAGGCGCAGATCACCATCATCGACCCGAAGACCAGCCTGATCGGCCGGATTCCGGACCGCAATGTCGCGGCCTACGCCTACACCGCCGAGGACATCGACGGGGTGATCGAAAAGATCGCCGGGATCATGAAGGACCGCCTGCCTCCTTCCGGGCTTACCCAGGACGAACTGCTCGCGCGTCCGCCGTGGTCCGGTCCGCACCACTTCCTCCTCATCGATGACGAACACGAACTCCGCTCCAACGGACTGGTGGGCAAGCAGGCGGCGACGGCACCGTTGTGGAACCTGCTCGAGCGTGGCCGCGAGATCGGCCTGCACGTCATCGCCACCAGGCTGCCGGGGAACTGGGCCGGAGTCTCAGCGATGAGTCCCTTCCTGCAGAAGCTCACGAGTTCGCGCGCGCCGACGCTGTTCATGGATAACGACCCACAGGCGGTAAAGGTGTTCGGACGAACCAGCGCGCAGCAGCTTCCTCCCGGACGCGGGTTGTTGGTAACCACCGACGGCGTGATGGAAGGCGTCCTGGTCGGTTCCCCCGACTAGGGGCCTTTCCACCGTTTGCCGCCCGTCTTTCGGGGTATCGCGCGATGTATGCAACGGGTGCTATTGGTTGTCGGCGCGGTTCTCGTTCTGGCGGGCTGCCAGGGCAACTCGCGCTACGAGAATATGAACCTGCCACCCCAGTACCGCTCCGGCGCCGAGATTCGGGATGCCCTCGTCCGCTCCGGATTGGGATGCGAGGATTTCCAGACGATCAGCCAGGCTCAGCGCGATATCGGTGAAAAAGACGCCCTCGAGGTGGATACCTGCCGGGTGGAGAACACCAACGCCGCGATGATGATCTGGCTGACGCTGGGGGAGGCACAGGACTGGGCGCGGTCACACCAGTCAATGGGCTGCCAGTTGGCGCAATCCTTGGATACTGGCCCGCCGGTCTGGGTCGACGGCGGCCGCTGGACCATCGCGGTGAAGTCCCGGCCGGTGGCCACCAAGATCGCCGACGCGATCGGTGGTGAGGCCAGATTCCCCGACTGCCGAACGGTGTATTGACCCGGGGCGGGTGGGACAACGCCGAGTGAGGAACGTTGCACACGTTTTCCGAGTAACGCTCTGCGTGGCTCCTCAGTCAACGCCAGAAGCGGGGTACCCCCGCCTGCTGAACCCGCTGGATGACGTCTTCGGCGCGGTGGCCGGCGAGCACCCGGATGCGGCGCCACCCCAGCTCGTCGATGTACTCGGCTCGGGTCACGTCCCCGCGGTATTGGACGTCGTCGAGGCGATGTTGCTCGCCGTCGTATTCGGCCGCCACCATGAATTCCTCCCAGCCCATGTCCAGAAAGTAGTGGCCCCCGTCGGGGCGGAGCACGGGGATCTGGGTCCGCGGCCGCGGGAAGCCCGCATCGATGAGTACCAGTCGCAGCCAGGTTTCTTTCGGGGACTGCGCACCCGCGTCGACGCGGTCCAGCAACTCCGGCACCCGTCGACGACCCCGGACACGCGGATGCATCTCCCGCACAGAAAGCACGTCATCGGTCGTGAAACGTGTTGCTCGGCAGAGAGAATCAAGCTGAGCGACGGCACGCCAGGCGGCGTTCCGTCGGGCCAGATCGAAGGCAGTGCGGGCGACGCTGGTCACCGGTATGTCCTGTAGTCGGGTGATCTCGTGGTCGAGGATCGTGTCCCGGCGGGTCACTACCCCGTTCGGTGATTTGTTGTGGGGGTGGTTCAACTCGATCGGGATGTTCGGATCCACCCACTGCGCGCCGTGTAACGCCGACGCAGCCAGTCCGGTGACGATGCCGCCTCGCCGGGACCATAGCCAGGCCGCGGCGATACGGTCATTCAGGGACAGTGCAGCACGTTTGGGGACGTGCACATCCGGAAGCAGTCGGCGGTGGTCGGCGATCAGTTGGTATCGGCTGAGAGCACCGGATGCCAGTGCCTCGCTGCCGATGAAAACCTCCATGGCGGTGACGGTGCCAGTTTTCTGCCGCGCGCCTCTTCGGCTATTCACACCCCCACGTCGAGCGAGGAACCTGGCAGACAAAGTGCGAGTAAGGGTCTGCGTGGTTCCTCGATCGACGGGGCGAGGTGGGGCGCGTGGGACTGGTGTGACGGGTGCGTCATTAAGCCGCGGTCGAGCGGGCGAACATTAACCAGATCGCCCGGGGCCGTTCTATTTTCTTTCAGTGATCTCCTCAGTTTTCGGTGTTCTCGGGCGGGTTGTCGCCCCCCTCGCGGTGTCGGCCATGGCCTGCGCCGGCCTCCTCGCAAATCCGGTCGTTCCTGCCCCGGCCATGCGCCTGGTCGACGAATCCAACCCCCTGGCGGGCAAGCCGTTCTACGTCGACCCGATTTCGTCGGCGATGCTCGCGGCCAAGAACAACCCGTCGAGTCCCGAGTTGAGCACCATCGCCAACACCCCAGCGTCCTATTGGCTCGACGAAGCGTTCCCGGCAGGCCGGGCCTCCAGCACGGTGGCACGGATGGCTGCCGCGGCGCAGGCGGCCGGTGCCACGCCGGTCTTCACGCTCTACGCCATCCCGCATCGCGACTGCGGAAGCTACATGGCCGGCGGTTTCGGGTCAGCCGCCGCCTACCAGGGATGGATTGACGCGGTTGCCGGCGGCCTGGGCGCCATGCCGGCCGCGATCATCCTGGAACCCGACGCGCTCGCGATGGCCGACTGCCTCTCGCCGGAACAGCAGCAGGAGCGGTTCGGACTGATCAGCTATGCCGTGGATTCGCTGACCCGCAATCCGGCCGCCGTCGTCTACGTTGACGCCGGCCACTCCCGGTGGACCCCCGTCGACGTGATGGCCGACCGGCTCAACCAGGCCGGGGTGGCCCGCGCGCGCGGCTTCAGCCTCAACACTGCGAACTTCTACACCACCGAGGAGGAGATCGGCTATGGAGAGGCCATCTCCGGGCTGACCGGCGGCGCGCACTACGTCATCGACACCTCGCGCAACGGCCTCGGTCCGGCCACCGGCGTCGCGCTGGACTGGTGCAACCCGCCCGGCCGCGCACTGGGCGCCGCGCCCACCACCGCGACGGCCGGGGCGCACGCCGACGCCTACCTGTGGGTCAAGCGTCCCGGTGAATCCGACGGGTCCTGCAACGCCGGCGACGCCCCCGGCGGCCGGTTCGTCAACGAGTTAGCCATCGCGCTTGTCCGCAACGGGGGTTAGCGACTGACGGTCTAGGGCACGATGTAGCAGTGTCCGGAACACTGCTGGCCCCGTTGGAGTCGCTACGCGACGCACTGGGGCAGGTGCGCATCCCACTGCCGGCCCCAGGGGCCGACGCGGCCCGGGCAACGGCGGGCAGCTTCACCAACCAACTCGACGACTACATCCTTCCGCGACTGCGCGACGCCGACGCCCCATTGCTGGCCGTCGTCGGTGGCTCCACCGGTAGCGGCAAGTCCACTCTGGTTAACCGGCTGGTCGGCACCCCGGTGACCACCCCGGGTGTCCTGCGCCCCACCACCCGCCACCCGGTACTGGCCCATAACCCCGCCGACGCGGACTGGTTCGCCTCCGACCACATCCTGCCGAGACTTCCCCGGATCACCGGCGGGAATGCGCTGGCCGGTATCGACGACGTATTCGGACTGCGGCTGGTCGCGGTGGACACCGTCCCGGCCGGTATCGGCCTGCTCGACGCCCCGGACCTGGACTCGGTTTCCCAAACGAACCGCGAGATGGCCGGCATGCTGATGGCCGCCGCCGACCTCTGGTTCTTCGTCACCACGGCCTCCCGCTACGCCGACGCCGTGCCGTGGGCGGCACTGCGTGCGGCGGTGACACGCAACGCCGCGGTGGTGATCGTGCTCAACCGGGTGCCTCCGGAGGCATTGGCCGAGGTGACGGCGCATGTGCGTCAGATGCTCGCCGACGAAAGCCTTGGCACTGCACCACTTTTCGTCATCCCCGAGTCACCGTTGGTCGACGGCATGCTGCCGCCCGACCGCACCGCCGACATGCAGGCGTGGCTCAACAGCCTGGTCGCCGACGCGGCGATGCGGGCGGCGGTCGCCCGCCGTACCGTCGACGGCGCGGTCGGTCGCATTGCCTCCGATATACCGACTATCGTCGAAGCCGTTGCAGCGCAACTCAATACCGCGTCCAGGCTGCGCGCGGAGGTAGACCAGTTCTACGCCCACGCAGTCGACGGACTGGAGCAGGTGGCCGCCGACGGATCGCTGATGCGCGGCGAGGTACTGGCCCGCTGGCAGGAATTCGTCGGCACCGGTCAGATGCTCAAACGGCTCGAGGAGGGCGTCGGACGGCTGCGAGACCGACTCAGTGCGGCGGTCCGGGGCGAGCCCGCACCGCCGGAACGGGTCAGCGAGGCGATCGAATCCGGTCTTGCCACTCTGCTTGTGGACTCCGCGAACGAGGCGGCCCGCCGCTCCGACCGGGCCTGGCGGGCGGACGACGCCGGTCGAGCACTTCTGGCCGGCTCGGATCTGGCGCGGGTCTCGACCGATTTCCCCGACCGGGCCGCCGGCCTGGTGAGGGCCTGGCAGGACGACCTGCTTGATCTGATCCGCACCGAAGGCGCCGACAAACGGCAGACGGCGCGGGCGATGGCCTACGGCGTCAACGCCATAACGCTTGCGCTGATGGTGGCGGTGTTCTCCACCACCGGCGGCCTCAGTGGCGCGGAGATCGGAATCGCCAGTGCGTCCACCGTGCTGGCGCAGAAACTGCTCGAAGCGGTCTTCGGCGAGGACGGTGTCCGGCGAATGTCCAAGGCCGCCATGGACAAACTCAAAGAACGGGTCTCCGGGTTGATGGATCAGGAGAAGGCCCGCTTCCTGACCCGACTGGATGCGCTGGAACTCGACCCAGAACTCCCCGGCAGACTGCAGACGGCGACCCGCCAGGTCCAGCAGGCCCGCGACGCCGAAGACGCAGAGGCGCTGCTGCCGGCAGCTCCGCCGGCCCCCGACGAAGAGTCCGGGCCTCGGCGCAATTGGCGCGAGGCGCTGCGGGATTGGTGGAACGGCTGATGATGAAAGACCTGCTGGCGCGGCTCAACCCGATGCGCACCGAACAGTCGTTCGTCGATGGGGCAGCACTGGATCGCAGACTCGCCGGACTGGCTGAGGCCGCGGATATCGGCGAGGGCCGGCTGCCGCCACAGGCTGTCGAGCAGGCCCGGGCGGTGGCGCAGCGCGCACAAGCCCGGCGCGGCCTCTCCGAGCAAATCACGGTGGTGGCTTTCGCCGGTTCCACAGGAGCGGGCAAGAGCACACTCTTCAATTCGATCGTGGGGGAGGACGTGGCCAAGACCGGCGTTTTGCGCCCCACCACATCCGAACCGCTGGCGGCGATCTGGCAGGAAACCCCGGAGACACTCGCGCTGCTGGAGTGGTTGGGGGTCACCCGCTGGCATGTCGCGTTCGGGGGTGCCGCGGCACTGGCCGATCTGGTTCTCATCGACCTTCCCGACCATGACTCCACCCAGTCCAGCCACCGGGCCCATGTCGACCACTTCGTGGATCGGGTGGATCTGATGGTGTGGGTGCTCGACCCGCAGAAGTACGCCGACGCCCTGGTGCATGAGCAGTACCTGCGCCGCTTCGCCCGCCACGACGACGTCACCGTCGTGGTCCTCAACCAGGTCGACAAGCTTCCGGTCGCCGATGCCCAGCAATGCCTTTCGCACCTGCGCCGGTTGGTGGCCGAGGACGGGCTCACCGACGCGGTGGTGCTGGGCGCCTCGAATCGCAGTGGCGAAGGCCTCGAGGCGCTGGCCGAACGGATTCTGGTCGCGGTCGCCGGCCGCCGCACCGCGGTCGCCCGACTGGCCGCCGACGTCGCCACCGCCGCCGACGCTCTGGCCCGCGCCGCCGACGACCCGGGTTCACCGGTGGCGGGTGCGACTTCCGCCGATGTGTCGCGGCTGACCGACGTCCTCACCGAGGCGGCCGGCGCTCCGGTGATCGAGTCGGCGATCGAGAAGTCCTGTAAGCGCAAAGCCGTCCAGGCGGTGGGGTGGCCCCCGCTGAAATGGCTTGCCCGGCTTCGTAAAGATCCCGTCGCCCAGCTACGCCTCGAACGTCCGGGGGTCGATCCGCGACTGGTGCGCTCGTCGCTGCCGTCCAATGACCCGGTGGCGAAGGCCCGCGCCAACAGTGCGGTGCTCGACTACGTCGATAAGGCCAGTGCCGGAGCACCCCAAGCCTGGGTGGAGAGCACCCGCGCGGTCGCTGACCGAGCGTCGGCCGAATTGGCTGATCACCTCGACCAAGCCGTAACCCGTGCCCCACTGGTGCCGCCGCGCGATCCGCGTTGGTGGTCGGTTTTCGTTGTGCTGCAGTGGTTGTTGTTCGCCGTGGCGGTTGTCGGGGGCATGTGGCTCCTCGGCTTGGCGGCCCTGGCCTACTTCCAGTTCCAAGTCGCCCAGGCCCCCACCGTCGAGGGATTCCCGGTTCCGACTTTGCTGTTGATAGTCGGACTGCTGGGTGGTCTGGTGTTGGCGGCGATCGGCCGGGTGCTCGCCCGCGGCAGCGCCAGACGGGCGGGGCGGGCTGCGCGCCAAGCTCTTCGGGCCGAGGTCGAAAAGGTCGCAGAACAGGAGATCGCGGCACCGGTCGCCGCGGAAGTCGCCACCGTCGAGCGGTTCCGCGGCGCGCTGAACACCGCCCGGACCGGTTGAGGGTTGCTACAGCTCGAAGAGCTGATTCATCCGGGGAACCACTGCATCCCAGCCCAATTCGTGCTCCAACCGACGGCGCAGCGTGTCCGCCGGCTGCGGTTCGCCGTGCACCACGAACACCTTCTTGGGTGGTGCGTTGAAACCGGAGGCCCACCGAATGAGTTCGTCGGCGTCGGCATGCGCGGATAGCATGGCCAGGTCGGCTACCTGTGCCTTGATCGGTATCCACTCGCCGTAGATCCTGACGAACCGTTCACCGGCGCTGATCGACGCGCCGCGGGTGCCGGGCACCTGGTAGCCGGTGATCATGATGGTGTTGCGCGGATCCGGCGCGAATGCCTTGAGGTGGTGCAGGATTCGGCCGCCGGTAGCCATGCCGCTGGCCGAGATGACGATCTTGGGGTCGGTGCTGGCCGAGATCTTCATCGACTGCTCGGCATCCCGGGTATAGCTGGCCATCGCGCACATACCCTCGTAGACGCCGGGCGCGAGTCGGTGGTCGTCGGAGAATTCCCCCAGTAATTCACTTGCGTTGATCGCCATCGGACTGTCGAGGTAGATCGGCACATCCGGCAACCGGCCGGCGCTGCGCAACTGCCACAGGTAGTAGAGCAGCGTCTGTGCCCGGCCGACGGCGAACGCCGGAACGACCAGGGTGCCGCCCCGCTTCACCGTTGCCTCGACTACGGCGGCGAGTGCTTCGGCGGGATCGGTCTTCTCGTGCACCCGGTCCCCGTAGGTCGACTCCATCACCAGGTAGTCGGCACTGGTGACCGGATCGGGGTCAAGCATGATCGGGTCGTCGTAGCGGCCCAAGTCGCCGGTGAAGACGATGCGGCGGCCTTGCCAACACACGTCGACGGTGGACGCCCCGAGGATGTGGCCCGCCCGCCGGAACGTCACCGTCGGGGCCTCGCCCTCGGGGCTGGAGTCCCACAGGCTGAACTCCTGCCCGAATGGTTGAGTTCGGAACAGCTCCATCGTTCGCTGGGCGTCGTCGCCGTCGTAGAGTGGCAGGGCCGGGTGGTGCTTGGAGGCCTTGTGCTTGTTGAGGAACGCCGCGTCGCGTTCCTGGAGGTAGGCGCTGTCCCGAAGGATGATTTCGGCCACCGCGGCGGTGGCTTTGGTGGAGAAGATCGGTCCGTTGAACCCCTCGCGCACCAACCGCGGCAGGTAGCCGGTGTGGTCGAGGTGGGCGTGGGTCACCACGACCGCATCGATGCTGGTCGGCTCGACCGCCAAAGGAGCCCAGTTCAGCTCACGAAGGTTCTTCACCCCCTGGAACAGGCCGCAGTCGACCAGGATCCGCCTACCGCCGCTCTCCAGCAGATGTTTGGAGCCAGTGACGGTGCTCGCCGCCCCGAGACTGCTCAGAGTGAGTTCGGATCCCGCTTCCCCGGCCATGGTGCCAGTGTTCCAGTGCTACGCCGTCTCTTGATGCGGCGGTCCCAGATAAGGGAACCGGTTCAGCGTGTCGGTGTGCGGCGACAGGCCCGACGGTGGGCACTCGCCCTTGGTCAGGAACGCCAGCCGGTAGTCGATGACGTCGTCGGTGAACACCCGCCCGTTCGGGTACTTCGCCGGCCGGGACGGGTTGTAGGTCAGCATGTCAGGCAGGGTGCCCTCGGCGTCGATGGCGGCGATCGCCTCGTTGCGGTCGTAGCCGCCGGTGTGACCCATCAGGTGGATGAACTGCTCCATCCACAGCTCCCGATCGTCGGCGGGTTCACCGGCGTTGTACGCCTCTTTGGTGTCGTCGGTATTGAAGAAGCTGCTCACCGACGGGTGGCCGGCACGGTCCACATGCTGCAGTGTGCCGTCCTCGCGGCGCAGGCTGCAACGCCCCCAGATTCGGATATCAGGGTCGGCGCCGAGTGCGGTGGTGGGCATCTCGATCGCGATCGAGAAAACGTTGGCCGCCAGGTTCGAATCCACACCGGTCCAGGGTGATCGGCCGCCGAGATGGGGTGCGGTGAAGTTGCGGCCCCCGGAGATGTCGAAGAGGTTCTGGATTCCATCGAAGTCGAAGAAGAAGGCGTCGCTGCGGGCTCCGGCGAAGAACGTGAACGAGCCGGACTGGACGACATTGGGCGTCTGCCCGAAGGAAACGTCGACCGATTCGAAGATCTTCTCACCGACCGCTTCCGGTGATCGTGCATCGAGTCCGGTTGCCAGGAACACATCGACAGTCTGGCGACCGCCCTGCGGCTCGGAGAATACGAAGCTGAAGGCGAAGTCGTTTCGCAGGTCCCCGTCGTTGTCGACCGCGAGCCGGTAGACGGCGTTCGGGTGCAGCGCATCCGCGCGCGGGTTGGCATTGAGAATCAGCACCGTCTTGTCGGGGTCGGCTGGTGCGGCGAATGCGTACAGATCGCACAGATCGAGGCGCTGATCCCCCAGCGGAGGTCCCAGGCTCAAGCCGGTGAAGTGGTTGGACATGTCGGATCCCCTCGGGCTGCCAGACTTCCAACCTACGCCCCGATACGGTGGGAGCCATGGCAGCCGACACCATCCTCAAAGCTTCGACGATCATCACCATGGACGCCGCACATCCCCGGGCACGCGCCATCGCCATCGATTCGACAACCGGGCGGATCACCGCGATCGGCTCGGTAGCCGAGGTGCAAGCCGCCGCCCCTGGTGCCGCGGTGACCGACCTGGGCAGCACGGTGCTGATGCCCGGCTTCGTCGAACCGCACAGCCATCCGCTGCTGTCCGGGATGGCCACCCAGGAACCGGCGTACTGGGTCTCGCCCAACGTCGGCATCAAGACCTGGGATGACGTCAAGGCGATCTTCGCCAAGGCCGACAAGGACAATCCGGCAGACCAGGTGCTGGTCTTCAACGGTGTCGACCGCCTGCTGCAGCAGGCCCCGATGCCGACCAGGGAGGTGCTCGATCCGCTCTTCCCGAACCGGCCGGTCGTCGTCATCGACAACTCCGGGCACGGCATCTACTTCAACACCGCGACAATCAAGCTCATGGGCTGGCCGGACCTGAAGGCCCCGGTGGATCCGGTGGGAGGCAGTTTCGGCCGCGAGTCCGACGGTGCGACGAGTAATGGCACCGCCTTCGAGTCGGGTGCGCTGATGATGGTGGTCGCCGCGGTGATGCCCACGGCGATCCCGCACCCCCTGCACTCGGCGGCGTTGTTTTACAAGCTGATGGCGGAAAACGGTGTCACCGCCACCTCGGAGCACACCTACAACTCCCGGCAGTACCAGGCGTACGCCGCACTGGCCTCTGTGCCGGGATGCCCACTGCGACTGCACGTCTACCACATGTCGATCGAGCCTGACGCCGGGGAGGACATCACCTTCCCGGACCCCGACCTGGTGCGGAAGGTGGGGATCAAACTGTGGGCCGACGGTTCACCGTGGCTCGGCAACATCGCGATTTCATTTGACTATCTGGATAACCCGACGACCCGCACCGCGGAGATACCTCTCAGTCCTCGCGGTGAGCCGCAGATGAACTACACCCGAGCCCAACTCGACGAGGTACTCGATACCCTGGTCCCGGCCGGCTACCAGATCGCGTTCCACTGCAACGGCGACGTCGGATTCGACGTTGTGCTCGATGCCTACGCACGCGCACTGGCCAAGTTCAATCTGCTCGGCTCGGATCACCGCTGGCGGGTGGAACATCTCGGGGCGGCCCGCCGAGATCAGTTCGAGCGTGCGGCTGCGCTGGGCGTCACCTGCTCCCTGAGTCCCTTCCAGTACATCTACTGGGGGGATCTGCTCGACGGGGTGATGTTCGATTCGGAGTACGGCTCGCAGTGGCAGCGGATCCGAGACGCCTTCGAGGCCGGAGTGACGCCGAGCTACCACAACGACGGGTCGGTGACGCCGCCCAACCAACTGCTCAACGTGCAGCAGACGGTGACCCGCAGGACCATCGCCGGAAACGTCCACGGCGCGAATCAGGCTGTGAGCCTTGATGATGCGCTGAAGGCCATCACCATCAACGGCGCCTATCAACTCAAACGTGACCACGAGATCGGATCGCTGGCGGTCGGCAAATACGCTGACCTGGTTGAGCTCTCGTCAGATATCTACACCGTCCCCGCTGACCAGATCGTCGACAAGGTCAAGGTGCTCGGCACGTGGGTGGGCGGCAAGAAGATCGATATCGACAGCTATGTCGCGGCGGTCAAAGCCGTCGATCCCTCCGAGCACCAGCAGGTCAGCGCTGAAGTTGTGCGGAAGTGTTGCTGATCAGACCTCGACCTCTGCCGCAGATCGTTGTGCCGCCGGAACATCTCCGGTGGCTATCGCGGTCGCGAGTCGGGCGACCGCCCGCTGCCGCCTAGCTGGACAGGAGCCCAAAGAACGGTAGGCGCGGCGCGACCTGGCTGAGTGCATCGACGCAGCCAGCGCCGCATCGACCACCGGCGCATAGGACAAGTACGGAACGTAGACCGCGGCCTCCTGTGCCCGGCCGACCCGGATCAGCCACAGGTAGAGACCCAAAACCGCGAACTGCCCGAGGACGTAGAACAGCCCGAATCTGTGCGAGTTCCACAGCAGGTGCCCGGCGAATGCCACCAGCACCAGTGCCACGGCAACCCCCCAACGCTGTATCCCCGGCCGGTGCCTAATGGTCATCGCGTATGCGATACCGAATCCCGCGATACCGGTGAGGACGATGTGGCCGGTCCAACTTCGGCGCACCACCTCGTGGACCACGTCGACGACAAGTGATCCCCAGTTGTCCGGATCGCCCGGTGCCGCCGACGCGATCGCATTGTTGATCGACTGGATGACGTCTTCGATGACCTCGAACCCCAGACCCACGAAGGAGCCGACCACCAGACCGTCAAGTGCTGTACGCGGACGTGTCGCTGACAGCAGCAACACGACCACAATGCCCAAGTTCTTCAACGGTTCCTCGGTGAACGGGGTGAACAAGGACCACCCCGACCACCCCCGTTCGGCGAAGGACTCGTAGATCGAGATGTTGGCCAGCAGTGCGTACCCGGCGGCCGCGGTGCCACCCCACAGTGCGGCGAGCGCCCGGGTCTGCCGCTCAACCGGGCAGAAGTACGGAATCCGGTTGAGCAGCAATGTGCATGCCGCCCCGAAAGCCCCGAACAGGACGATGCTTCCGACCGCCAACCGGGGGGTCTGACCGAACGACGCGCCCACCGCACCGATCAGGATGACGACCCCGGTGATGACACCGGCGAGGTAGACCACCCACAGCGGCCAGGCCGGGCCGCGGCTCTCCGCCGGCGCCGGGGGCGGCACCGCGAAGGCTGAAACCACCGCCCGGTCGCTCATCGTCCCGGGATGCCGGCGGCCGCCACCACACCGGTCAGGACAACCACGATCGTCACGAGCCAAATCGTGGTCGGCGAAGCGGGGTAACGCCCCTTGGGCAGTTGGGTGGTCATCCTGGGAAAGGTAGTGGGTTCGTCTTCGTTCGAATCGAGGATCAGGCTGTTAATAGCTTGTCCATGCCCTGTTCACCGCGACTTCAACTAAGGTAAACCCGGTCGAAGGGGAGGTAGCGCGGTGGAAGTCGGGCTGATCATCGCCATCGGCTTCGCCGTAGCGTTCGCCCTGACCAACGGTTTCCACGACGCGTCCAATGCCATCGCCACCCTGGTGGCCACCCGGGGTGCCACCCCGGGCCAGGCCATCACCTTGTCAGCCGTGTTCAACATGGGCGGTGCCGTCCTGTTGGGCACCGCCGTGGCCGACACCATCGGCAAGATTGTCACCGTTCCGCAAAGCCAGATGGTGGCGGTGGTAGGTGCCGGACTGGCCGGGGCGACCGCCTGGAATCTCATCACCTGGTGGCGCGGACTGCCGTCCTCGTCGGGGCACGCATTGGTCGGGGGACTCGTCGGCGCCGCTGTCGCCGACGGCGTCCTCTCCGGCACGGGCGGCCTCGGGTCGGTGCACTGGGGCGGTTTCCACGGCTGGCACCCCACCGGGGTGATCGGCGTCTTGATCGCACTGTTCATCTCTCCGCCACTGGGATTCGCCGTGGCATTCCTGCTGCTGCGATTCCTCCGGCTGATCTCACGCCGGTGGACGACACGCTGGAACGGGCCGGTCCGCGGCGGGGGATGGATTGCGGCGGCGGGACTTTCGTTCAGCCATGGCGGCAACGATGCGCAGAAGGCGATGGGTGTCATCGCGGTACTGCTGCTCGCCTCGGGGCAGACCACCACGATGACGGTCCCGCTGTGGGCGAAGGTGGTCACCGGTCTCGCGCTCACCGCCGGTACTGCGCTGGGCGGTTGGCGGATCGTGAAGACCATCGGCCGGCGGATCTTCACCCTGACGCCCCTGGACTCCTTTTCCAGCCAGGCCTCCTCGACAGCGGTGATCCTGGGGGCGTCGCTGGTGGGTGCGCCGGTCAGCACCACCCAGGTGGTGGCGTCCTCGGTCGTCGGAGTCGGCGGTGGGCGGCGGCGTTGGAAGCACGTTCGCTGGGAGATCGTGCGGGAGATGGGTATCGCATGGCTGACCACCATTCCGGCGGCCGCACTGCTGGCCGTTCTCGTCCTTCTCATCTGGAGAGTCCTATGACAGTGGAATGCGCCATGACTTGGAGAGCATCGTGAGCCCGTCGACCCGCTGGTTTCTGCCGGAGACCCCAGACGTGATCGGCATGCTGCAGACGCAGGCCGTCACCACCGTGCGAGGCATGGACGCCTTCGCGGCATGGGCGGCGGGGGACAGCGGTCGCGCCGAGGACGTGCGGACCGCCGAGCACGAATGCGACGAGGTGCGACGCGGCCTGGTCGATGCGGTCAGCGAGGCGTTCACCACTCCGCTGCAGCCCGAGGACCTGTTCCAGTTGTCCCGTGATCTGGACAAGGTGATCAACGGCGCCAAGAACACCGTCCGCGAGGCCGAGGCCATGAACGTCCCGCCTGATCAGGCCACCGCGGACATGGCCGCACTGCTTGCCGAGGGCGTGCAGCACATCCAGACCGCGTTTAACGCTCTGGCCGAACGGCGCGGCAAGGCTGCGGCGCTAGCGAGGGCTTCGGCCACCGAGGCCGCCGACGCGGCGGTGAAGTCCCAACGCAATCTCGAACGGATCTATCGCCAAGCGGCCGGTGACCTGCTCGCGGTCACCGACATCAGCGTCGTCACCGCCCGCCGCGAGTTCTACCGCCGCATCTCGGCTATCTCCGATGACTTCGTCTCGGTCGCCGACCGTATCTGGTATTCCCAGGTCAAGGAGTCCTGAAAACGCCCGGGGCTCCGGTCTCGATTCGCTCCCGGTTGGGCGGCGAACCTGTTTCGCGACCGCTGCGGGACCCCGCCCCGCCAGTAGCCTGACCAACGTGCTGAAGAAGATGCTCGCGCTCGGTCTGGCGGCGCTCACGCTGCCACTGGCCGCACCCGCCGCGGCCGCGCCTACCCCGGCGCCGGCGCCGGCCGGCCAGCCGTCGCAGTGGATCGTGGTCGGCGTGCCCGCGGCGACGGACACGACTGGCACCCTGACCGCATATCAGAGGTTCGGCCAGCAGTGGAAGGCTGTGCTCGGGCCGACGAAGGCCAAGGTCGGCTCACTCGGGGTGGGGGTGCCGGGCGACGGCATCCACCGCACCCCGGAGGGCACCTTCACCTTCGACCAAGCCTTCGGGCGGGAGCCCAACCCCGGCACCAAGATGCCGTACTTCCAGGCTACCTCGCAGGACTGGTGGGACGAGGACGCCAGTTCGCCGACCTACAACACCCATGTCCGGTCAGCGACGAACCCCTCGTCGATCACCGAGAACCTCTATGACTCCGGGCCGGTCTACGACTATGCGGTCAATATCGCGGTCAACCCGAAGCGCATCCCGGGAAAAGTGTCCGGGATCTTTCTGCACGTCACCGACGGTAGCCCCACCTGGGGCTGCGTCGCGATCGGCCGCGAGGAGATGAAGTCGGTGCTGACGTGGCTCGACCCGGCCGCCTCGCCGCGGATCACCATCGGGGTCGGCAGCCCGGGGCTTGTCTCGGCTAGGTCCTGACCGGCTCGTAAAGCTAGGCTTTCGTCGTGGCACGAGCTGTTCCGCGACGCGAAGTCCTCAAGTGCTCCCGACCCGCCGGTGCGACGGCGGCAATGGCCCTGGGCCTGGGCCTGGGCGCCGCCGTCCTCTGCGGACACGGCGTAGCCGCGGCCGCCCCCGATGCGGAATCATCCACGCGCACCGAAACCTCCACGCGCGCTGGAAAATCGGTGTCCGATCAAGTACGCGCGGGTGGCTCAGCGAGCCGGTCCGTCGAGCGGAAGCCCCGCGCTGCCACGGTGTCCTCGGTGCCGCGCGCCCCGAGGCCGGCCGCCCGGGTGCGCCAGGCTGCACCGGTCGTGACCGTGGACCTGCCGCCGATGCCGGTCAGCAACACTCGGGCATACACCGTGTCGCAGGAGGCGATCACCGACGCTGCCGACGTATACGTAGCCGAGGGCGGCGACCCCGCCGACGCGCCCCGGTTCTTCTTCGGCGACCTGGCGACCGGAAGCCTCGACACCCTGGCATCGGTGAAGCTCTCCAGGGAACAGCAGCGGGTGGAGATGGGCAACCTCGCCGCGTCGGGGTACTTCGGCGGAATCTGGTTGCGGGACAACCTGCGTGCCGAACCGGCCGAACCTCTCAGCGTGGGCACCTCGTCGGGGGGCGTCGTGTCGGCCATCGGTTTGCGCATGTTCAGCGTGCTGGTCGGCGGCCTGACCGGGGTGAGCAACGTGCCGTTGCTGTCCAGACCCGCCGCCCACGCATCGGTTCCGGTGCTCCTGGCCCTCTACGGCTATAACAAGGGCTATCTGGACTACATCCTGGACAACCCGCCCGCCGGGGTGCCTTCGATGAAGGACACGTTGACCTGCAACGGATTCCTGGACTGCAACTCGTCCCTCGTCGACCTGGAGATCGCGAACCGCTATGACGGCGCCCTGACTGACCTTGCGCATCCGCCCACGTTGCGCTGGCTTGAGATGAAGGTGTGGACCGCTGCACTCGAACTGACAACCGGCGCCGGCAAGTTCGTCTGGAAGATCATCGGGGCGGGGGGCCTGTCGCCGACCTCGTACGCCTCCCTGGTGGATCTCAGTTCGGCCTACCTGATGATCAGCAAGGCCGCCACGCTGGCCAGCATGCAGGGCTACGCCAACCGCGACGCCGGCCTGGCTTCCAGCGCGCTGCTGCTGCAGGCCGGCCTGTGGATGTGGTCGGGCGCCTACTTCTCCGGCCTGGCGTCGAACGCACCGCGCGGCACGATTCCCTCGATCATTGTGACGGACGGGGCCTGAGATGCGGGAAACCTTCAACAACCAGAAGGTGACGGCGATCGTCGCCGATGACCATCCACTGTTCCGGGACGGCCTGGTTCGGGCGCTGACCGGAAGCGGTCTTGTCGACGTCGTCGCCGAGGCCGAGGACGGCCCCGCGGCCTTGGAATCAATCAAGAAGCATGCCCCGCAGGTCGCTCTGCTGGACCATCAGATGCCGGGCATGGACGGGGGACAAGTTGCCGCGGCCGTCAAGCGCGACGAACTGCCCACCCGGGTGCTGCTGGTTTCCGCGAACACCGATTCGGCCATCGTCTATCAAGCCCTGCAACAGGGCGCGGCAGGTTATCTGTCCAAAGAGTCCTCCCGGAACGAGATCGTCAGTGCGGTGTTGGATTGCGCGCAGGGCCACGATGTGCTCCCGGCCACGCTCGCCTCGGGTCTGGCGGCCGAGATCCGCCGGCGCGCCGAACCGACCGGACCGGTGCTCAGCGCGCGGGAGCGCGAGGTTCTCACCATGATCGCCGAAGGCGCCAGCATCCCGGCGATCGCCAAGCAGCTTTTTCTAGCCCCGTCGACTGTCAAGACGCACGTTCAACGGCTATACGAGAAGCTTGGCGTCGGTGATAGGGCAGCAGCCGTCGCCGAGGCGATGCGGCGCGGATTGCTGGACTAGTTGCGCATGCACGGCATGCTGCGCCGCGTCGGTGACATGGTCGCCGGCGAGCCGCTGCGAGTCCGGGCGATCCTGCGGTTGTTTCTGATCGCACTGATCGCATTTCTCATTGCGCAGCAGCATGTTTCGCACTGGCAGGACGGCCTCTTCACCGCCGTGCTGGTGAGCTATGCCGTAGTCGCGGCCACCTGGGTTGTATTAATCCTCAGAACCCCCGGCCGTTGGTGGTACCCGCGCGTCTCGACCTTCGTGGATATCGCCATCGTTCTTATCCTTTGCATCGTCTCGGGTGCCGGGACCATTGCGCTGTATCCGATCTTCTTCCTACTGCCGATTTCGGTCGCCTTTTTGGACAGCCCCAGGATTACCGCGATGCTGGGACTGAGTGTGTCGATCGGCTACCTGGTGGCCTGGCTGATCTACGCGCTTCGAGACCCGCTGGTTCCCAATCACATTCCGGCCCTGGTTTATGTGCAAGTGGGATGTCTCTTGTGGTTGACCGTGGCGATCACCGCGCTCTCGTCCACGCTGGCGCGTCGGCGTGCCCGGGTCAGGACACTGCTTGATGTCGAGCGTCGGCTCGTCGCCGAGACAATGCGCGCGGATGAACGAAACAGTCGTCAACTTTCCGAACAGCTCCACGATGGTCCGTTGCAGAACCTTCTTGCAGCTCGGCTTGATCTGGACGATCTGCGTGACAACCCGACCCCCGAGGGTTTCGAACGTCTCGACGCTGCCTTGCGCGGGACGGTGGCTGATCTGCGGACCACCGTCAGCACCCTGCACCCGCAGGTGCTGGCCCAGGTCGGTCTGACGGCTGCATTGCGAGATCTCACGGATGGTTTCCGCCGACGCTGGGGGATCACGGTGTACAGCGACCTCGACGAGGTGGGCCGCCCACCCGCTGAGGCGCTCATCCACCGTGCTGCCAGGGAGCTACTGGCCAATGTGCACAAGCACGCGCGGGCATCCTGTGTCGAGGTCGGTCTGCACCGCGATACGAACTCGACCACACTGCGGGTCGTCGATGACGGTGTCGGCTTTGACCCTGAAATCCTGGTCAGCAGGGTAAATGAGGGTCATATCGGACTGGCTTCCTTGATCGTTTCGGTAGAAGCTCTGCGCGGTTCCATGGAGTTCGGGACTCGACCGGGTGGAGGTTCGGTCGTGACCGTCTCCGTACCCGATGCACCGCTGATCAACGCACCTGAACCGAAACCGTAGGCCAACCGGTGGCTCCGTCTGGTACCGGCGGCGCCTGCTGCTCGGTCTGGACCGCGCCGGTGTTGTCGGTGGCTCGCGCAGTGATGGTGTGTGCACCGGGTGTTGCCTGCCATTCGTACGTCCATAGCCGCCAGGTGTCGTTGGAATAGCTTGCGCCCAAAGTTGCCGGTTGCCACGGGCCCTGGTCGATGCGGACTTCGACCGACTTGATTCCGCGATGCTGGGCCCAGGCCACTCCGCCGACGGTCACGGCGCCCGTTGAAAGCCGTTGTCCGGCACGGGGAACGTCGATGCGTGACTGTGTCTTGATCGGCGCCTCGGCCGACCAGCCGAGCTTGGTCCAGTACGCCTCGGCGCGGTCGAAACGGGTCAGTTCCAGGTCGACCACCCACTTGGTGGCCGAGACGAAGCCGTACAGGCCGGGCACCACCAGACGGGCCGGGTAGCCGTGCTCGACGGGCAGGGGAACACCGTTCATCCCGATCGCCAGCACAGCGTCTCGGTCGTCGGTCAGGGCTTCGACAGGCGTCCCCGCGGTGAATCCGTCCACCGAGGTCGACAACACCATGTCTGCATCGCCGTGAATGCCGCAGCGCTCCAGGAGATCCCGGATTCGGTAGCCGGTCCACATGGCGTTGGAAATCAACTCGCCGCCGACCGGATTGGAGACGCAGGCCAGGGTCACCGCCCGCTCGATGAGTTCGAATTCCTCAAGATCCTCGAAGGTGTAGGTCATTTCGCGGTCCACCATGCCGTGGATTCGTAGCTTCCAGTCGGCGCGGGCGACCTGTGGGACGCTCAGCGCGGTGTCAATCCGGTAGAAATCGGCATTGCCGGTGATGAAACTCGGCAGTCCTTCCGCCGCGGGTTGGACGCCCGGTGGTATCGGCGGGGCCGGTGAATCGACATCGGGTAGCGCGAACCTCTCTCGGTCCACGGCGACGGACCGGCGCGCACGGCCCAGAATCGTTCCCGCCAAACCGGTTAGCGCGCCCGCCCCGAGCAGGCCCAGGGTGAGAAGCGAACGTCGGCGCGTGGCGTCGGTGTCGTGGTCGGATTCGGCAGTCAGCAGACGCAGTGTCCCGATACCGCAGGCAGCACCTACCACAGTGGGAACCAGGTCTGCCGGACCCGCTCCCGGTTGGGACAGCACGGCGAGGCAGCCGAGCGCCCCGGCGAAACCGATGGCGAGGCTTCCCCACGGAACACGGGTGCGCTCCCAGAGTGAGGTGAAGGCGCAGAGTGCGCCGACTACCACCACAACCATGATCGTCAGGAACAACTTGTCGTACGTCCCGAAGGTCTGGATCGCCCATTCTTTGGCGGGTCCAGGTGTCAGATTGATCACCGCCGTTCCCACCGCGTTACGGGCGTCGGCGGCAGGAGAGAAGACGGTGCCGGCCAACTCGGTGACGCCCAGCGCCACCGCAGCCGCCGCCAGTCCGGCGGCAATCCGCGATGTCGTCGTCGGCTTGGTTGACGTCGTTAGAACCACTTGTCCCGCATCTCCAGTGTCGTGCGATCCAGCGACTCGAGCAGGTCCAACTGCGGCGCCGTCTTGGGCAATTCGTAATGGAAGAAATACCGCGCCGCGTGCCGCTTGCCGTCATAGAAGTCGCCGGTACGGCCAGCGGCGGCGACCACCTGCTCCAGCCATATCCAGGCCACGACGATATGACCGAAGGCTTCCAGATAGACAACGCTGTTCGCCAGTGCGGCTTCGATGTCTCCGGAGCCGAACATCGTCGCGGTGACGGCTGCCAGCCGCTGCCAGGTGGCATCTAATCGTGTTGCCAGATCGAGGGTTTCGCCGCCGAGATCGGAGGCGGCCGCCACGGTCCGCCCGACCGCCTCGCCCAGCGCGGTCAGGTTGGCGCCGCCCCGGTGCACCACTTTGCGACCCAGCAGGTCTAGGCTTTGAATACCGTGCGTGCCTTCGTGAATCGGGTTGAGCCGGTTGTCGCGGTAATGCTGCTCGACGTCGTACTCCCGGCTGTACCCGTAACCGCCGTGCACCTGGATGGCCAGGCTGTTGGCCTCCAGGCACCACTGGGACGGCCAACTCTTGGCCACCGGCGTGAGGATGTCTAGCAGCATCGTGGCGGT
>CAZRFC010000002.1:26414-32761 GCA_964598975.1 uncultured Mycobacterium sp.
CCCGTACTTGATCGCATTCACCGCTGTGTTGCAGGTCGACGAGTTTGGCGCAGTACAGCAGCAGTGCCATCCCGCCCTCGACATATGACTTCTGCGCCAGCAACATGCGCTTGACGTCGGCATGCTCGATGATCGGAATCTGCGGCACGCCAGGGTCTTTGGACAGTAGGGGCCGGCCCTGCGGGCGCTGGCGGGCGTACTCGAGGGATTTCAGATAGCCGGTGTAGCCCAGCGCCACTGCCCCCATCCCCACGCCGAGCCGCGCCTCGTTCATCATGGTGAACATGTAGGTGATACCGCGATGCGGTTCACCGACGAGATAGCCGACCGCGCCCGACTGCCCGTCGGGCGTGAATGTGCCGTCACCGAAGTTCAGCACGGTGTTGGTGATGCCGCGCTGGCCCATCTTGTGATTCAGGCCGGCCAAGGCGACGACGTTGCGCTCACCGATGGAACCGTCGGCGTTGACGAGGTACTTGGGCACGATGAACAGCGAGATGCCCTTCGTCCCGGGCGGTCCGCCGGGGATCTTGGCCAGCACCAGATTGACGATGTTGTCGGTCATCTCGTGTTCCGCTCCGGAGATCCACATCTTGGAGCCGAACAGTCGGTAGCTGCCGTCTTGTCGAGGTTCGGCGCGGGTGGTGATATCGGCCAGCGAGGAACCGGCTTGGGTTTCCGAGAGCGCCATGGTTCCGGAGAACCGGCCGGCCAGCATGGGTTTGACGAAGGTCTCGATCTGGTCGGCGGTGCCGAAGGTGGACAGCAGGTTGGCGTTGGCCATGCTCAGCATCAGATATCCGGAGGTGCTGACGTTGGCCGCGGCGAACCACGCGAAGGCCGCCTGGGCAACCGTCACCGGCAGTTGGGCGCCACCGATGTCGGCATCCATCGTCATCGCGATGAGACCGGCCTCGGCGACGGCGTCCAGTGCCTCCTTCACCTCCGGGATGACGGTTACCCGCCGGCCGTCGAAGCTCGGCTCACTCGCGTCGCTCTTCTTGTTGTGGTTTGCGAAGTAGCGGGTCGCCAACTGTTCGCACAACTCGAGCACGGCGTCGAAGGTCTCACGCGAGTGTTCGGCGAACTGCGGTCGTTTGGTGAACTCGTCGATCTTCAGCCAGTCGTACAGCAGGAAGTCCAGGTCGCGCCGCGACACCAGCATCGACCTCATGGCCGCCTCCCTGCTTGATGGCTACAGCTGTTGACTAAACCCGCCGACGGTCCAGCACTGCGAACGCCCCCGCCCCGGCGAAAGCGATCAGCAGGAAGGCGAGCAGATACATCACCGCGAGTTCGCCGCCGTTCTGAATCGGGAACAGCCCGTCGGGCTGATGCTCGGTGAAGTAGGCGTAGGCCATGACCGCGGCGCCCAGCAGTGCCGCCAGGCGCGCGAGAACCCCGAGGGCCACCAGCAGACCCACTACGAGTTCGAGAACGCCGGCGTACCAGTAGGGCCAGGTTCCCATCGGGACTGCGCCGTTCTTGGTGGCGGGCCACCCGAAGAGCTTCGCGGTCCCGTGCGCGGCGAACAGCAGGCCGATGAGAATGCGGAAAATGCCGAGAACGGTTGACGAGTGCCGGTCCAGTTTGGCGTCGATGGTGTGCGTCATGGACCGACTTTATGCCCGCTGCGGGGATTGCGTCCGCTCACCGGGCCAGCGGGCTGTAGAACACCAGGCCGTTGCCCTTGTTGTCGTACACCACGGCGCGACGTTCGTGGGCGTCGTCGTAGGGCCCCTTGACGATGCCGCCGCCGCTGGCCTCGATGGCCTTCGCCGCTGCGTCGACGTCGGCGGTCTTGATACCCACGACCACCTGGCCGGGGATCGGGTGATCGATCGCGGTGGCCACCGCCAACGTCACGGCGCCACCGTCCAGCGCTGCAAAGTGTGCCCCGTCCCGGAACTTCAGCGGCATCCCCAAGGTCTCGCTGTAGAACCGGATGGATTCATCCAGGTCATCGGTGGACAGGATGATCATCTTCACTTCGTGGTCGCTCACCATCCCAGCCTAGATCGGAGCTCCTCGGCGGGGATAAAGCAGCCGCTATTCGGGTACGCGATCCGAGATCGACCAATGAAAGGCAAGGAACAAGAAAGGGGTTGGGCGACGTGACCACATCAGAAGCCGGCCATATCACCGGGACTAAGGACAAGGACTACGACCTCGTCTGGTATCTGGAGCACTGTCTGGAGAATGCGTTGCGACTGGAGACGTACATCTCCGACGCCGAGCAGGCCGGGGACCAGGAGGTCGTCGAACTGTTCCGCAAGGCTCAGTCCGACAGCCGCAAGGGCGCCGAACTGGCCAAGGGGCTTCTCGCCAGCCGCATCCGCTGACGCTGACCGAGAGCCGGGCATGATGGCGAGGTGGTGGATACCGCCCGCCGTCTTGCCCGAGTTCCTGCTGACCAGGGCCGGCCCCCACCGCCGGGGTATTCGTCCTTAACGGTCCGCTCCGCCCCGTTATGGTTTGCGGGTGAGTGACAATCAGATGCTGGTCCTGAACAGGGCCGACCTGGACAGCCTCGGCCTGACCTGGACCGAGATCATCGACGTCCTTGAGGACGCGTTCCGCCAGAAGGCTCAGGGGCTGGTGCAGAACCCACCCAAGCCCAAGGTCACCTCCCGCGAGGACGCCTTCATTCACGCCATGCCGGCATATCTCGGCGGTTCGGACCGCATCGGCTTGAAGTGGGTTGCGGGCTACGAACAGAACAACGCCAAGGGGCTGCCCTACATCTATGGCGTGATGATCATGAACGATCCTGAAACCGGCCGTCCGGTGGCACTGCTCGACGGCGGTTGGATCACCGAGATGCGCACTCCCGGGGTCTCCGGGGTGACGATGCGCCACGTTCCGGGTGATCCCAAGCATCTGGTGATTGTCGGGTGCGGCCTGCAGGGGCAGCGCCACCTTGAGGTGGCATTGGAGGTGCACCCCGGTATCACTCACATCACCGCCTACGACCGCAACGCCGACCGGGTCCGGCGGATGTTCGAGGAGAAGGCCGGCGACCGGGTGACCCGACTGGCGGACTCGCCCACCGACGCCGTCAACGGCGGCGATCTGGTGATCACCACCATCACAGTTCCACTCGACCCGAAACTGGACTGCGCCAACGCTGACCCCAACGCCTTGCTGCTGCCGGTGGACTACGACGACGCGATGGCGCAGAAGGCATTTGACGACGCGGTGGTCTATTGCGTCGACGACCTCGGCCAGTATGGATCGGTGGCCGACACCATGTACTTCTTCGGGTTGCCGAAGCCCGACACCCATCTGGCGGCGGTGGTAGCCGGCGAATACGATGTGCCTACGACGGGCCGGCGGATGTTCCTCAACATGGGCATCGCGATGGACGACGTCGCGCTGAGTTCGCTGATCCTGGACCGCGCTCCCGCTGCCGGGGTCGGCCGCTACATCGAGTTCCCGTAGATGGCCGCCGACCGGAAAGTCCTGCTGCGCGCAAGCCTGCTGGCTCTCGGGATGGGTGCCGGCCTGCTTGCCGGACCCGGTGTCGCCGCCGCCGACGATGGCCGGTCCGGTGGTGCCGAGCGGGATCGCGGCTCTACCTCTCGCGCCGCCCACAGTCCGGCTCGCCGGTCGCCGGCAGCCAACCGCAGCCGACCTGCGGCCGCACAAGACAGTTCGTCCAACACCACTGTTACCCAGAGGGTTGCACTGAAACCGCAGAGGCCGCAGGTGGAGCCGAGTGGGAGTCTGAGCGGGAGTCCAGGGGGGAGTCTCAGTACAGCCGAAGTCGCCCAACCGAACGCCGCCGCGACGTCAACCAGGCCGCCGGGCCCGATCCGCGCGGCGGTCGTCGCGGCGAAGGCCTACATCTACGGCTATCCGCTGATGGAGTACCAGCGTGTCCGCCAGACCGTGGGCACGGTCAACACCCTGTACTCGCTGACAAGTTTCGCCAACCCCGACGTCGACCCGATCTGGCAGTCGATCGGCGGCGGAAAGCGGCCCAATGTCGACACGTTCTACTCACTGGCCGAATTGGACCTCACCGAAGGACCGGTGGTGCTTTCCATCCCGGACATGGGCAGCCGCTACTTCAGCTTCCAGCTCACCGACCCCTACACCAACGTCTCGGGCTACATCGGTTCCCGCACAACCGGATACGGGCCGGGCAAATACGCCATCACCTGGACCGGCGGACCGCAGGTCGACATTCCGGACGCCCAGACCGTGGAGGTTCCCTACGCCAGCATGATGGCGCTGGGCCGCACCCTTGCGGGTAACGAAGCCGATCAGCAGTCGGCCATCGAACTGATCAAGCAGTACTCGCTGACACCGAGTGGCGGAGCCGTCAGCCCGGTGATCCCGATCCCCAGGCCCGGGATCGGCTACCTCGACGCGATCAGCGCCGGTCTGGAAATCAACCCGCCGCCCGCTATTGACGATCCGGAGCTTTCGGAGTTGGCGCGGATCGGGGTCGGACCCGGGATGCGGGTGGCCGACGCCAATCTCGGCCTGCTGTCGACGATCGCCGTGGAACTCGCGGTGCGGAGCACCGCCGCCCTGCTGCCACTGCTGACCGCCGTCAACCAGTACGCCGCCGCACTCGGTAACCGGGGCTGGGCCACGCCGAGCCCGGAGATCGGCGATTACGGCACCAACTATCTCCTGCGCGCAGGCGTCGCGCAGGCGGGACTGCTGGCCAACACCCCAGACGAGGCCGTCTACTCCGCAGGCCTGCTCAGCCGCAGCCTGCTACCGCTGCGCGGCCTCGGGATCAGGCCCTATGTCCTGCATTTCGCGCCGGGGGAGGCCCCGCCGGTCAATGCCTTCTGGTCGGTTACCGTCTACGACGCCGCCGGCAAACTGGTCCCCAACGCCGAACGCCGCTTCAGCGTCAGCAGCAGCCGGCCTGAGGAACTGGTATACCGGCCCGACGGGTCGATCGACATCATCTTCGCGCGCCGCGATCCCGGTGACCCCGGCGCGAACTGGCTGAAGGTGCCGACCTTCGGCCGGTTCAACGCCTATCTGCGGATGTACTGGCCGGATCAGCCGATCCTCGACGGCAGCTGGCAGCCGCCGCCGATCGTTCGCAGTCGGTAGTCACTCCCCGGACGACGAACCGCCACCCACCTCCGCCGCCATCGGGGGCGGCAGGGGGGCGGACGAGACTGCCGAACTCGGAGCGGCCGACGCTGCGTTCGATTTCGGTGCCGAGGTACCCGTCGCCGCGCTGCCCGAGGTGGTCGGCGCCGTCGACGCTGACGACGAAGCCGACGGCGACGATGAGGTCGAGGTCGAGGTCGAGGTCGAGGTCGAGGTTGTGTCCTGTGGACTGCTGTGAAAATCGGTCCAGGTCTCGGTGCGGAAGGTGTCGCCGCCTGCGGTGACACTGAGCGCCGTCGGCGTCACGGTGTACTTCACCCCGTCGTTGTCCACCACGAAGGCGTCCCGGGAGGTCTGCTTGGCGGGCACGATCAGCCTGGCGCCGTCTGCCACCCGCACACCCCGGTACTCGTAGGCGCCAGCCGGGGTCTTGCAGATCGCCACCCGGGAGCTTTTCGTGGATCCGAAGAGCACGGCGGTGTCGGGAGCGGTGCACCGGGCGGTCGAGTCGACGTAGCCCGCACTGTCCGATGGCGGCGCGGCGGTGGGCGCGCCTATCGCCAAGGGCATGCCGAGACCGATCAGTGCCGCCGCCCCCGCGGCCGCCAGACCTGACTTTCGCAACGTGGAAGTTCTCATTTGACCCACCAGACCACAACTCCCACTGCGCGCGCGAGGGACGATGCGGAGCTAAAACCGAATCGTTAGGCGTCTGAGACGACGTCGCGGGGGTCAGGACCGGCGACCCACTGGCCCCGGCACAGGACTGCCGCAACCTGCAGCCCGCCGTCGAGTACGACCAGGTCGGCGTCGGATCCTGCGCGCAATACCGGGCTGGGAAGACCAAGGGCGCGGGCAGGATTCAGCGACGTCTGGGCGACCGCCAGAGCCAGCGCGTCATCGTGCGGCAGGCCGCCGCCGACATTGCCGGCCACCGCGAACCGGAACAGCCGGTCCATCGTTGCCGTACTACCCGCGATGGTGTCGGTCCCGACCAGGTGCGCCACCCCACCGGAGACATCGACGTCCAGTGGACCGATCCGGTATGCGCCGTCGGCCATTCCTGCCGCCGCCATCGCGTCGGTGACCAGCGAAACCCGGTCCGGTCCGGCGCTGCGGGTCACGTGCCGGTACAGCGCCGCATCAACGTGCACACCGTCGGCGATCACCTCCACAGTCACCCGCGGATCCTCCAGTAGCGCGATCACAGGCCCCGGTTCGCGGTGATGGATCGGCCGCATCGCGTTGAACAGATGGGTGCG
>CAZRFC010000002.1:32771-33642 GCA_964598975.1 uncultured Mycobacterium sp.
GCGCGGGTCTGCTCGTAGGTCGCCTCGGTGTGCCCGACCGCGGCCACTGCTCCGGCGTCGACCACCCAGCGCACGGCCTGCAGGCCGCCGCTGCGCTCCGGGGCCAGGGTCACCATCCGGACGGTTCCCCCGCCGGCGTCGAAAACCCTTTGCAGTTCCGCGGTTTCGGGATCGCGCAGCAGGGCAGGGTCGTGAGCGCCGCACCGCGCAGTGGCGAGCCACGGACCTTCCAGATGGATGCCCGCGATCAGTCCGTGGTTCACCTGATCGGCCAGCGCTCGGACCTGACGCAGCAGATCGTCAGGCGCCTCGGTGACCAGGGACGCCACCAGCGTGGTGGTGCCGTGCCGGCGGTGCAGTTCCACCGCGGTCTGCGTCTGCTCGGAATGGGAGAAAGCGCCGCCCCCGCCGCCGTGTACATGCGTGTCGACGAAGCCCGGCACCACGGTCGCCGCGGCGAAGTTCCGGTCGGCCGGCCGATCGGGCATCCCGGCCCCGATGCCGACGATGGTCCGGTCCGACACCTCAATCCAGCCGGGCCGCAACAACTCCGCGCCGGTCAGCACGGTGCCGGCCGTCAACAGCACTAGATGCCCTGCCAGTCCGGTTTGGACTCGAAGGTCTCCCGGTAGTAGTCGGCGAGTTGCAACCGCCGGGCGGCGGCGTCATCGAGCAGCACCGTGGTGTGTGGGTGGTGCTGCAGAACGGTGGCCGGCCACATCGCACTGACCGCACCCTCGACGAGGTGGTGCACCGCCTCGGCCTTGGAACGGCCGGTGGCCACCAGGATGACGTGGCGTGCCTCGGAGATGGTGCCCAGACCCTGGGTGACGCAGTGGGTGGGTACCGCGGCCAGATCGCCGTCGAAGAA
>CAZRFC010000003.1:0-8002 GCA_964598975.1 uncultured Mycobacterium sp.
GCGCACGGACGAAACTCCAACATGTAGTTAGCCAAAAATGAGACGGACCACTAGCACTGCTGGCTCGCGTGTACGTTTCCCCTCGCACGCTGAACGTCGCATCTGGCTCTGCGACAAGTACGGCTTCGAGCCGCTCCTGCGCGACCACGAGCTGCTCGTGGGCGGCTTTTACGACCAACGGCAGCACGGGCAGGCGTTCACGGGTTCGTTGGTCAGCTCGCGCTTTTTGTTGTTTGACACGCTTTTTGAACTCGATTTCGGTTGCCTTAATCGGGCATGGCGCAACCCAGGGTCCCCAGCGGGAGGGCTCCTCGACCGCCCATTGAGCTATGTCGAGGTAGAACGACCGGATTTGAACCATGTCTTCTGGCGCACTAATCCGCGGTACACGGATTTCAGTGACCGTCCCGTCGGGCTGTTTGTGCTTCGATGTCTTAAAGCGCAGGCGGTCTTTCCATGCGGAACTCACCGCTGGCGGGAGATCCAACGAGCAAATTCCAGGGTTGTGGCGTTCGAGGTCCGCCCAGAAGCGCCCCAAAACACGTGACTTCTTCACCACCGACGCGTGGTCCAGAGCTGGTTGACGCTCGACGATGTAGTCGACGATGAGGTCCCTGATCGGGTGGCACTGCAAGTGGTACCGGTTGATGAGTTCTGCGGGGCTGACTTGACCGGCGTGTGCCGATAGATGGTTCAGGGTCGCGGGCGCGTCGGGCGGAAATGCGTTCCTGCCACGCAACCAGCTGTAGTACAGAACGTGACCTGCACGGGTCGGATATAGCTCCAGTGCAACGTCTCTGAGCTGCAGGCAATCACCTACGGTGATGTCTCGGATCAGACCTCCCTTTGCTATTACGATTATCGAAATCCGCTGCGCTACATCGCCGCATGGACGCGGATCCTTGATTTCGGCGGAAATGGCACCGAACTCGACTGGATCGCGGAGAGCGGCCGTTTCACGCAGGAACGGTGACTTCGAGACCAGGAGCCATTTGATGCTCGGTCTCAAGACATCGGCGCGGATCAGAGCCAACACCCCGGTTCTCAGTTCAGCCCGACGTGGGCGGCGTCCCTCTCGTTGTTCAAACCACGCCGCGATAGTCTCGGGCCAAGTGTCGGGAAATTCTTCGGCTGTGCTGTTGTGCCAGCGCTGATTCCAATTTCCGCCAGGGTAGGTGCTCAGCCATTCAAGGATCCGTACTGCGTTCTTCCGCCGATTCAGTTCGGTGTTGTGATGAACCGCATTTTCGGCGTGGAATGCGTCAATCTGGGCGAGCACTTCTTCGGCTGTCGCCGTAGTGGCGGCCCACGTGGTGGGAACCTCGCGCGGCGGAAACGTCTCCCGCAATGCTTGTTGCGTCTGTCCGGCAAGCCTTGTCACCGGCGGAAGGTTCACGCTGGTGGCTTCGCCGCTCGGCGCATCAACGGTTGTCACGGGCGTTGTCCAAACAAGACGTTGAGGCTCTCCGGCTTGTAACCTCCGGCGAGTTGTTTCGGTGGGCGTTCGGATTGCAGGGCCCGTCGGGTGTGATGAGCGAGCACCTCACGCACCACGTCGTCCAAGCCGGCCGCGAGGTAGATCTCGGTGGTCGAGAGGTGGGCGTGGCCCAGCACCCATTGCACATGGGTCAGAGGGAGTTCGCGATCCTCAGCCATGCGGTATGAAGCGGTGTGACGAAGATCGTGAAGCGACCAGTTGGAGCCGAGTAACTCGTTGGTGCGGTTGAGCATTGCTCTGGCTGCGTGGTAGTTCAGCGGCCGCCAGGGGCGTCGTAGTGTCCACCACAACGGCTGGTTATGGCCCCGTGGAACACCCGCCCGATGCAACTCCTGCTGATAGAGCCGTAACCACACGAAGAAGTCAGGTGACGCTGGCAAGAGTTGCTCGGCGCGTGTTCCCTTCCGAGTGACCCGGATGAGCTGCTGACCCGGATCAGCGTCTTTTTGCCTTAGATCGAGAAGCTCTTGGGCCCGCGCTCCTGTCGATACCCAGGCGGCAAGCAATGCCCGGTCGCGGTGGTGTTGCAGTGTTGCGAACAATGCGTTGAACAGTTCGTCAGGAATGCGCCGTGGAAGTCGTTTCGGGACCCGAGGGCGATATCTACCTTGGGTTTCATTCTTGAAGTGATCCATCGGATTGTGGTGAGCATGGCGGCGGCCGGCCCTCCGCGAGCGATCCAAGGGAAACGGGTTCAGGATCGGCCCAGTTCCTTCCTCAATGTGAAAGTCGTAGAAGCGACGCAGCACTGTTTCTGAGTGAGCGCGGGTCGACGCCGCGAACTTGCGCCCTGGGTATGGCTTTCCGGTCACTGGGTTGACATCGGGGTGGGCCGGTACCGGCTCCTCGGTTGAGTGCCTGGCCCCAACGGCTGCCGTGTTGCGCCAGTGCGTGCGAAAAGGCTTGTTGGCCAGAGCCATCCAACGACAGAAGTCACGCGCTTCTGTGCGTGTCGCGTGGTTCCACCGAACATCTTCAGCCCACAAGAACCTGAACCACCGCAAGAGGTCCATGCCATACGACCGAAGGGTGCTCGGTGATCGGCCAGCACCCTGCAGTTCCGCGAAGAACATCCGCACCGGTTCGACGACGGCCCCATCGGAGCCGATCAGTTGATACGGCTCCCATGGATTACCTGTGTCCCGCAGCTGGCCAACATCAGGCAAGACGAGCCGCGACAGGTCCCTCTGCGGGGTGTTGCGGCCATCATCGAACATGAAATGGGACCGTAGCAGAAATGGCCGCTGAACTGCATAAACAGTGAAGTTAGTTCAGTCAATATGCAGTACATCTCGCCGGAAGCGATAGAGGGCGAGGTGGTCGACAAGCGCTCGGACATCTATTCACTGGGCTGCACCGCGTTTCATCTGCTCGCCGGGCAGCCGCCGTTCACGGGGACCACGATCGCGTCGACGATGTCGGCGCATCTAACCAAGCCAGTCCCATCCATCAGCACAGTCAACGGCCATCTGCCGACCAGGACGGACGCAGTTTTCGAGCGGGTGCTGGCGAAAAATCCCGATGACCGATTCCAGTCCTGCGCGGAGTTCGTCACCGCGCTGCAGGAGGCGGTCGGGGTCGGCGAGGTGCGGTATCCGGCATCTGCGCCGACTCTGGCAGCTGCGACGTTACCCAAACACGGCGCGGTGAACCCGGACGCGCCGACGCAACTGCGCAAGGCCGAGGCGGCACCCGCTCCCCCCACGCGGAAATCCCGCGCTGTTCCGGTCCTCGCCTCGGCCGTGGGAGTGCTCGCCGTCGCCGCGACCGTGCTCAGCGTCTATGCGACTCGTGGTGGCAGCGGAGATACAGACGCCAGGGACACTCCGACGACGGCGTCGCCAGCACCCCCGTCCTCGCTGTCGACCACTCCGACCACCACACCGGCACCTCCGCCGCCGGTTGCGACGTCCGCTCCGCCGGCCTCCACCATGACTGGAACGCTGGAATCGGCCATCGTCCCAGGGCTCATATTCCCCGCTGGAACAGTGCGGGCGTGCGACGAGTTCTCGACATCCGGGCCGACCTACGGCGTTCCACCCCCAGGGCAGTGCTGGGAACCCGGCAATGAACACTGGCGGGTACAGAGCGATTTCGGGCAGACATCAAAGTGGATGACGGCCCAGATGGCACAGATGGGCCTCGAGCCGTATTCGACCTACGGGGATGGGCCGTCCACCTCCTGGGGCCGGGGAACCGGCTTCCGTGTGACCGTCGAGATGGATCAGAAAAGCAGCTATGAGACCGACGTCTATGTCGTTGACGTCAACTCCATCAAGGGGGCAGGCCGGTAAGGCAAGCAGTGCTGGTGGGTATGTGTGGTGGCGGTGAGTGAGTCCGGCTATGTCGAAAGGAAGCGTGACAGATCCTTGTCGCGGGCAGCCTCTTTGTGTCAGTGGCCACTGCTAGAGATAGTGGCAACACGACAGAGGGGGAGATATGGCGAACAAGTCGCAGATCAATGTTGTTGGGGACCGGCTCGTGATGGGTCCGGTGACGGTGGAGTTTCAGCGGACGCTGCGGATTCCCGAGACGGGCCTGCATCACCTGCCGCCGGGTCTGGGTCGGTTTCCGCTTCGTCGGGTGCAGGACTATCCCGACACAGCGCCGGCGGAGTGGCTGGCCCGTAGCGGGGTGATGTTGCCGATCTACCAGCGCGAGGCGATGTGGCTGTCCTTCGATGCCGCTGAGCCCGCCGCGTTGCAGATCGGGGTGGGCAAGGTGTGCGCGGTCAGTGGGCTGCCGTGGATCGAGCACCTGGTCAAGGATCCGCAGAATTACGTCGTGCTGCCTGATCAGCCGTGGCTGGACGGCATCAACGCCGGCGACGGTTTCATCCGCCAGTTCGTCGCCGTGCCGCTCGGATCGGGAGCCACGGTCGAGGGGCAGGTGACCGGGCAGGAGACCCACGGCGGAGTGCAACTGCGGGCCGTCGGCCTGACCGGACAGGCGCTTGAGGCATGGCGCGCCGCGCAGCGGGTGGACGAGCGGGCGCTCTGCTCCGACATGGCCCCGATGCCGTGCCCGGAAGCGATCGGTTCGGCGGACATGGGCCTCGGTGCCGGCGGGCGGATGCGCCAGGAGGTGTACACCGATGATCGGCCGCTCGCCGACTACGACGAGGGTGACGCTCAGCGGGTGTTCGTCCACTTGTGCTCGGCCGCGCAGTGGACGGCCATCACCGGGGAAGTACCGCCGCCCACCCCGGTCGACCGCGACGCCTACGTGCGGGCCGGCCTGCCGTGGTTCGACTACTACGACGTCGACGCCAAGGATCTGGCGCCGTCGCAAATCCTGGCGAAGGTCAAGACTGTCGGGGAGAAGCTTGGTGGCGAGGAGGCGCCGTTCGTGCCCGTCGATCCGAAGACTGTGATCACGTTGGGAGACGTCAGCTCTAACGCGGTCACGGACGGCAACTGGTAGCCCTCTCAGGACGTTGGATCATGGCGATAGCGGGAACTTCGACGCCAGGTTCGAATTCGGTGATCAGCGCTAGGGGGTCCAGGTATGGGCGGTAGACGGAGAACAATGGGCCAAAGGGGCGCAGCTCCAGATCCTCTCCGCCAGCTTCACGGCGGCTCGTGCAACTGCGCTGCATGTAGAGCCGAGCGGTGGTCTCTGAGAAAAGACCGCGCGACGCTGTCAGAGCCGGTAAGACCACCGAAGGTGTGTCCTACCTGTTCGATCGCCCTACCAGTTACTGGTGTTTGCGACGACTGCTCACCAAGTTAGTCGGGAGGGCCGGCTGGCCGTGACAGGCTGATTTGGCCCCAGGGGGACGGCCTGATCTGGCCCCGGGTCGGGTAGTCGCGGGGTGTTGTTGTGACGGTCTGATTTGGCCCCACTTCGGTGACACGCCGTGTCGGTTATGACGGCTTGTTTTGGCCCCACCTCAGCGTGGTCGGTGTCCGGATGGTCCGGATTGCCGATCACGGAGGTCAGGCGTGCGAAGGGTGTCACGGGTGCAGCAGTTCGAGGCGATCCGGCGTGATCATCGGGTCGAGGGGCTCTCGATTCGGGGGTTGGCCGACAAGCACGGCGTGCATCGGCGCACGGTGCGTCAGGCGTTGGCCTCGGCGGTGCCGCCGCCGCGGAAGGCTGCCGAGCGGTCAGCGCCGAGGTTGGATCCGTTCAAGGCGGCGATCGACGCGATGTTGCGCAGCGATCTGGATGCCCCGAAGAAGCAGCGTCATACCGCGCGGCGGGTGTTGGCCCGGTTGGTCGATGAGCATGGGGCACAGGGGTTGTCGTACTCGACGGTGCGTGATCATGTCCGCAAGCGCCGCCCGCAGATCCTGGCCGAGGCGGGCCGGCCGCTGGAGTTGGGGTATGTGCCCCAGACTTATGAGCCCGGCGCTCAGGCGGAGGTCGACTTCCACGATCTGTGGGTGATCCTGGCCGGGATCAAGACCAAGACCACGTTGTTCACGATGCGGATGTCCTACTCGGGCAGGGCGGCGCACCGGGCCTCGATCACCGCCGGGCAGGAGGCGTTCCTGGAGGGCCACGAGTACGCCTTCACCCGGTTCGGCGGGGTGCCGACGGACAAGATCCGCTACGACAACCTCAACAGCGCGGTCACCACCGTGCTCTTCGGGCGATCCCGCCAGGAGAACGACCGCTGGATCGCGTTTCGCTCCCACTACGGCTTCGAGGCCTGGTACTGCCAACCCGGCCACGAGGGCAGCCACGAGAAGGGCGGGGTCGAAGGCGAGGGCGGCCGGTTTCGACGCAACCACTGCGTGCCGATGCCGCAGGTGGCCTCCATCGACGAACTCAACACCCTGCTGGCCGCCGCCGACGACACCGATGACGCCCGTCGGATCGGCAACCGCTCCACCAGCGTGGCCCAGGACTTCGCTGTCGAGTCGATGCTGTTGGCGCCGTTGCCCGACGAGGCGTTCGACACCGCGTTGACCCTGACCCCGCGGGTGGACCGCTACGCCCAGATCATGGTGCGCTGCAACCAGTACTCGGTTCCGGCCCGGTTCATCGGGCATCGCCTGCGGGTGAAGCTGTCGGCCTCCACGGTCACCGCCTATGACCGCAACCAGGTGGTCGCCCGCCACCAGCGGGCGATCGGTAAGGGTGCGAAAGTCCTTGACCTGGATCACTATCTGGAGATCCTGCTGCGCAAGCCCGGTGCTCTGCCCGGGGCGACCGCGCTGGCCCAGGCCCGAGCGGCCAAGGTCTTCACCGCCACCCATGACCGGTTCTGGGCCGCGGCCCGCAAGGCCCACGGCGACGCCGGCGGAACCCGCGCCCTGGTCGAGGTGCTGCTGCTGCACCGACGACTGGACCACCCCGACGTGTGCGCCGGGATCACCGCCGCCCTGACCGTGGGCTCGGTCAACCCCGATGTCGTGGCCCTGGAAGCCCGCAAGGCCGCCGAACACCGCGGCAGGATGCCCAGCCCACACGATCAGGACACCGAAGTGGTTGTCGATCTGATCCCGCGCCGCGCCGAGTTGCCCGCTGACACCCGTGCGCTGCCCTGCTTGGACAAATACGACGCCCTGCTCGGAAAGGAAAGCTCATGACCGCACGCCACACCCTGACCGAGCCGGCCGCCACCGCCGCCATCGACCAAGGCTGCCGGATGCTGCGCCTACCCACCATCCGCGACCGCTTCGCCGAGATCGCCGCCACCGCCGAACGCGAACACCACACATACCTGGGGTTCCTGGCCGAGCTGGTCATCGCCGAATGCGACGACCGTGATCACCGCCGCGCCGAGCGCCGCATCCATGACGCCGGTTTCCCCCGCCCGAAACGGTTGGAGGACTTCTCCTTTGAGGCCAACACCGCGATCAACCCGGCCCTCATCGGTCAACTCGCCAGCTGCGACTGGGTCAAAGCCGGCTACCCGCTCTGCCTGATCGGTGACTCCGGAACCGGAAAGAGCCACCTATTGATCGGGTTGGGAACCCGGGCCGCCGAAGCCGGCTACCGAGTCCGCTACACCCTGGCCAGCAAGCTGGTCAACGAACTCGTCGAAGCCGCCGACGACAAACACCTCACCAAACTCATCACCCGCTACGGCCGCGTCGACCTGCTGTTGATCGACGAACTGGGCTACCTGCAATTGGACCGCCGTGGCGCCGAGCTGCTGTTCCAGGTCCTCACCGAACGAGAAGAACGTTCCGCGATCGCGATCGCCTCCAACGAACCCTTCTCAGCCTGGACCAAGACCTTCACCGACCCCCGGCTCTGCGCCGCCATCGTCGACCGCCTCACCTTCGCCGGCCAGATCATCGAAACCGGCAGCCACTCCTACCGCCTCGCCCACGCCCGAAACACCCAGCCCCCCAAAGCAGCCGGGGCCAAATCAAGCCGTCCTAGTGGGGCCAAGTCAAGTTGACATTGCCAGGCCGGCCCTCCCTGACCTGCTTGTATAAGGATATACACGCAAAATGTTGACTGCTATACACACCGCGTGTATAGTGCTAGACATGAACAGACTGACAAAAGCGGCACGCGATCTGACCAAGGCGCGCGATGCTC
>CAZRFC010000003.1:8012-33419 GCA_964598975.1 uncultured Mycobacterium sp.
GAAGGCAAGACCGAGGTGGAACTCGCACAGCACCTCGGCGTGAACCGGATGACCATACGAAAGTGGTTGGGCAAGTAACGAAGCATTGCGGGACACCCTGCAGCTTCTGAACCGAAATTTGGCAGGGACTCGCTGATCTCGAGCGCCCAGGAATGGAAATCTTTTCCGGTCGCCCCGGGCAAAGTTTCCGAGTTTCGTTCCGCATCTTTATCTGACGCTGGCCGTTGGCTAGCCCAATCAACGACCCTAAGGAGCAACGTGACCGATAGGCATTCCTACACGGCAGAGATCGAGAAGATCCTGACCGACAACCAACGTACCCGCTTCGCCAAGGTGCTCGTCGGCATCAAGGGCAATCTCAGTGATCAAGACATGGCGGAAAAGTCCCACGCGGAGGGCGAATCCATTCGGGCCGACAGTATCGCGGCCGTGCGCCGGATCGTTCAGTTGTGCATGAATGATCAGCTCGTTACCGCTCCGTCGGAGGCAGAAGAACAAGCGAACTTCTACCGGGAGTTGCTCAACTACCGACGTTCACCTGAATTGGATCAACACATCTCCACTCGTTTGACGATGCTGCAGGCGATCGGCCCCAACGTAAGACGGACACCGCTGGGTGACGTTCGACTAGGTGCAAACACGGCCGCTCGGCCCGAGAAGCTTGATCCGCCTTGCACGAAGTGCAACGAAATCCATAGGGGTGACTGCTTTTAATCCAGGTTTCCGATCGGTAGAGCCTTCGGTGGGGCGTGAATTGGGAGGAACGAATGTCCTATCGACAACCAGCGGTGATCGTCGATGTCGACGACACACTCTGCGACGTCAGCGAAATCAGGCATCTCTACGCCGTGCCGGATGATTTCAACGCGTTCACACGGGCCTCGCGCAATTGCCCGCCCCGCCCCGAGGTTCTGGACTGGTGTCATCGCCATTTCCATCAAGACGGTTACGCCCTGCTAGTAGTCACTGGTCGCAGCGACGAGTTTCGTCACATCACCATGGAGTGGCTGGCCGAGCACCTGCCGGTGCCGTACGCCGGCTTGTGGATGCGGCCGCGAGGCCACTACGGCTCAAACGTCACAGTGAAGCGTGAAATCCACACCAAACTGATGCGGTCCTTCGACATCCGGGCCGCCATCGACGACGACCTACAGATCGTGGAGATGTGGGCAGCGCTGGGGATCCTCTCCACGCTGGTCCCAGAAGCCAGTACCTGATTCGCCAACCGGCATTCCCAGCCAGCAGCGGGTGTCACAGTGACGGAACCATCGCATTGGGGATGCTCGTGGAAAAGCACCCAACAGCTGAAAATCCGAGGGGTCTAATGCTGGCTGCTAAAAATGACACCCTCGTGAGACGGTAGCCCTATGACAAGTGTTGAGACGACCGAAGACGCCGCAGCTAAAGGGGCCGCAGTATGACAAGGGATTTGAGAACCTACAGCCGCCTGTCACGGCGGCGGCGCAGCAAGCAGAAGAAGAAGAAGACGCAGAGAGTCGGTGGTCTGTAGGTTCTCGCGGAACTGGCGGAATCTCACTGGTGATGGTGGAGCGGTGGCGGATCTGCCGATGACTGGAACGGTCAGATGACGTGGTAGCCGAGTCGATGCGCAGCGCCCGCGATCCGCAAGGCAAGGCCGGGGTGGGTCAACGGCTGCGATAGCACCGGCCGCTCCGGCATCGCATCTGCCGCAGCGGAGAAGAGTGCGACGCAGCCCTGACCAGAGAATCGGCTGTTGTAGTGCAGCCCGTCGAGGTTCGGAAACGCCTCGACGATCCGGCGGGCCCACTGCTGTGTCATCGAGTGTTCTCCGGTGGACAGCCCATAGGTTCCCCCGGCCCGGGTGGCCCACGACCCGCTGCTTTGCGTCGACAGATCCAACAGATGAACCTCGCGGGTGAACCGCAGTCCGGTCAGATACGGAAGCTGCCGGAACCGGTCGATTGTGCGGTCGCTCTGAAACGCTTCTGCCAGGGCGGCCAGTGGCGACGATGCCCCGTACCACACTCCGCCGCTGGTGTGTTCGCGCGCCGGGCGCGGGAAGGGGTCAAACCGCAGCACCGGCCCATAGCGCCGGAAAGCGTTCCACGCCAGCGTGTGTTCACCCTGAGTGCGGTGAACTCGCCACCATAGGTCGGCAGGCGCGATGACGTGGTACTCCTCGGTGCGTATTCCGATTGCGCGCAGCTGCGCCGCCGATGGTGCAGAAGGAAGTCTCGTGCTCAACGGCTGTACCAGTCGGCGGCGTTGGCGGCGGAGATCACCGCCTCGACGGGGCCGCCGTCGCGCAGCCACTCCAGGGGCGCCTGGTCACGGCCGGCTCGGGACAGCTCGGGCTGTGGGGTTTGAAGGAAGCCGGCGACGGCGACGGGATGCAGATCGGCCGGCAGGGCTTTGAACACGTCGGCCAGGCCGCGTACCTGTCGGAACAGCAGGCCCGTCTCGGGGTTTGTCTCAAACTGGGCTACGGGGAACAGCCAGGACTGCCCGTCCGGGATCGCCCACAACTCGCGCGCCAACCGCTTCTGGCGCACACGCGAAGCGGTGATCCCCAGAATTGTCTCGACCTCGGCCGGCGTGCACGCGGTGACTGCCAGGTGGCCGAGGTGCCCGGCGATGTCTGCCGCAGCGCGGATGTAGGCCTGGGGGTCTTCGCGGAAGTCGGCGTCGTCAAGCAGTCGCGCCTCGCCTTCGCTGAGGGTGGAGGCCCACGGACGCACCGCCGGTAACGTCCGTAGGGCAGCCACGAAATCGTCACGACTGATCTCGAAGCGCTCGTGGAGCAGTTGGTCGAGCTCTTTGATGGTGCTCATGAAGTTCACGCTCCTAACGGGTATTAACACCATACTACAGGCGTTAGTCAGCTGAGTCGGGGACATGACTTCGCGCCAGGAAGCCGGAACTGCTGCCGCGCGGCGGACACCACCAGCCAAACGCTAACCACGGACGCGACGGAACCCGCCTGAGCGGCCCAACCGTCCGGTTCTCCATCCGAATCGGAAAGGCTTCGAAGCGTAGCTGGAGAGGTGGATCCGCACTGGCGCCCTGAGTCAGGTATCCACAAGCGCGTCGTCCCTTGCCTTACGCGCCCGTCATCCTGATATCTGGACAACCGTACGGTTCTCGGATTCGCCACGAAAAGCGGAAAAACCGCTTCGCCATCATGACCGGAATTGCGCCAGTCGCGCTGATCGGAGGCTTGGAACTCCGCCACGAAAGCGGAACCTACACCGCCGCCGCCGAGCAGTCAGCCGGTCTCGCGCCGATCTGCTCACAACGCAATGGCCTGGCGGCGCGCCGATTCTGATACTGGCTCCTTGAGGAGTTCCTCGCAGACGACGTCGACCGGGAGCTTGAGCAACTCTTCGAGTTCCAGCCGGATGCCCGATAACCGCGAGAGGCGACTACCAGATCCCTCGGCGGCGAGGTCCAACAACAGGTCCACGTCGCTATCCGGTCCTGCAGTGCCTTGCGCGATTGACCCGAAGAGCCGCGGATTGCTCGCGCCGTACCTGGCCAACACATTGCGGATCGCCTCGCGATGTTCGCGTAGGCGATCCAATGTCCGGCTGCTGTACGTGCTGGTCACCCGCCCTATTCTAAGGCCAGTCCGCGACAATCCAAGCGCGCTCGAGTGGGAATCGCTGGGCTCCGAGTTCTGACGGGACCACACCCGCGCCCAACGACATCACTGCCCGGCTACGCAGCCAGGTTCAGCGCATCGAGATCCACGCCGAGCTGATCGAACTGGATGAACTCGACGCGCTGATTCCCGAGTTGGATCTCATGTCGGGATCCGGCAGTGCCACCGAATGCGCGGCCGCGGCAATCGAAACCGTCGTCAAGGCATACAGCATCGCATCGCTTGACGATCGGGACCTCTGGGCGGTCGACACGATCGCGGGTGCTGCGAGCGGCTCAGCCGATGTCCTCGACATCCGCTGATGTGGACGCCGCCGCTATTCGCCGAGCTGTTAGCCTCGGCCGGTCCGTCGGTGTTGCGACGTTGACTAGCACCCTCCCCGGAACCGACACGAGTCACGCCTCGAGCTAGCGAATCTCATGATCGCCGACTTCGATATTCGAGTGAAACGCATAGCGGCGCAACCATTTATGCTGACCGCAAAGGTCAATGACCAAACCCGGGCAACCACTGGACGCTCAGCAGCAAGCACTTCTAGCCGCCGGCGGCCCTCAGCCCAGCTTGTCGATGTGGATGGTGAAGATCGCCCAGTCCACCGTGCCGACGGTGTTGGGATTGCCGTACATCTTGAGGTAAGCCTCGGATGCCGGAACCCTCCAGCCATCGCTCTCACGCTTCACCCATAGTGATGTCCCGTCTTTGGACAGGGTCTCCGACTGCCCCTCCTTCCAGCCGGTAATCTCACTGGTCGGGTCGGTGGCCCCCACCGGGGTGAATTTGGACTGAGGTCGGACGATCGTGGGGTCCTTCAGCCACAGCTTGGCTGGTTTGGTGACAGTGGTCACCGGTGTACCACCGAGGAAGGCCTGGGCCGAAGCGCCTGCGCCAGAACCGGACCCGTCCTCGAACACCACGGTCGGAGCGCTTGTATAGCCGGTGCCCCGGGTGATGATCTCCAACCCCACGACCTGGCCACCGATGACCCGTCCCGTCTCGTCCTCCGCGTCGTTGTCGTACATGATCGCGCGGGCGGTGGCCCCGGTGCCTCCGCCGCCGACCAGCTTCACCTCCGGCGGGTTGCTGGGATCGTAGTAATAGCCCCGCTGATTGACCTGCAACGAGTAGACCTCGCCGCTGACGGCGGGGAAGAACTGGAGTTCGCCGGCGCCGAACAGCATGTAGGGCATCTCGGCGCCGTCGTCGAGTACCGCCTGGGAAAGTCCGAAGGGCGCCAACGAGGGCGCCTGAATCAGCACCCGCTGACCCGAGTAGTTCTTGACCATACCCATGACGCCGTCGTCGTCATACGACGCCGGACTTTCGGTCTGCCCTTGGATCGGAGCCCCGGCGGTTCCCCGCAACACGGGCCGGTACTCGTACCAACTGTTCGTCCGCGTGGCAAAGCCTGCCGAGGGCTGGGTGGGATACCACTGGTTGCCGACCATGATCGGTCCGCCGGAACAGCCCGTGCTCGACGATGCACCGTCCGGGCAGGTCACGTCGGACCACTTCACCAACCGCATATCGGCACCGGTCAGATCGGCCCGCCACAGATCAACCTGGTCCAGTCGAGCACCGCGCAGATTCGCGTCGCTGAAGTGCGCAAAGCTGGCATCAGCCGTCGTCATCTCGGCCCTGGTGAGCACCGCGCCGGTGAAGTCGCTCTGGTAGAAATCGGTGTTGATCATGGTGGCCCGGTGCAGGTTGGCGCCATCGAAATAAGCATCCGCGGCATGCACCTCAGACAGATCCGCCCGAACAAGCCACGCTCCGGGGCCCCGCACGTAATTCAGGACGGCTCCGGTCAGGTTCGCCCCGGCGAGATCGGCATCACCCAGATTCGCGCCGGCGAAATTCACCGCGGCCAGATCCTGGCGGCGAAGATCCGCACCGCTCAGATCCTGACCCGAGCAATCCCCACTGGACACACACGCCGCTGAGCCCCACTGCCCGACATCGGCGCCAACCGGCCACAGGGTGCGCCGCACGGTCCACAGCGCTCCGGCGAGGAGATCGGTGAGCGGGCCACCCGGCAGACCCGACAACAAGCTGCCCAGGGTGTCGACGAGATGCTGCGCCGCGAACGACAGCCCCCTGATGGACTGCGCCACAGCCGAAGTGGGTCGTACCGCTGAAGCAGCGGCCTGGCAGCTACCGCATGCGGCACCAACAACCGCCGACGCCACGGAAGCCGGGGACTGTACCGCCGCGACCGCTGCACCTGACGCTGCGGGCCGTACCGGTGCAGCGTCGGGCGCACTCTGCGGGCGCGCCACCATGACCCCATCCGCGTGGACCCCGGCAGGCACGGCGGTCGAGCCGATCGCAGCCGAGGGAGCGGCAGGTGATTCCAGCCCGTCGACTGGGCCCCTCCCGATCACCGGTGTGCCGGAAACCGAAGAGCCACCCCGATTCCTGGTGGCGGCCGCCGAGCGCGGGACCGCTGCCCTGCCCTCCCGAGCGGCTGGGCCGGGAACCGTGTCCCGGGTGCCCCGGGCACGGGTGGGACCTCGCGACTCGGCGGCGGCATCCGCGCCGTCGGACACCGGCTTCCCCGACACCGACCCCGCATCATCGCCGCGGTCCGCGGCCGCAACCCCGACGGCCTGTGGGCCGGCGAGGGAAAGCCCCGCCACGAAGACGGCCGCACCGATCCGGGCCCCACGCGACAAGCCGGACATCGAATCACCTCCTTATGATTCCGTATTTTCTTAGCATGGCACGCTCCACCGGATGCCGCCGGAACAAGGGGGAGGAACCGTGGGTGAGCGTGACCTGACCCGCCTGCTAGCCTGCCTCGCCCCCGTCGTACGACCGGTGCACTATGTCGTCGTCGAGACCGACGCCGACGGCCGGGCTGCAGCGGTCATCGTCGAGGACGAGGCGGGGCGGCAGCATTGCGGTCCGGCTAGTCCGACTGGCCGCTGGTATGCCAGTTGGGGATTGGTCGAGACCATGTCTTCGTACACCACGACCATCCGATCGAGGTACCAGAGTTTCGCTCCGGTGATCAGGAAGATCCCCATCGCCGTTGGCCAGATCTGCAACGTGATGAGTCCCCAGGTGAGAAGTGGGAAGCCGAGCAGCGAGGCGACATTGAGGATGTGGGGGATCAGGCGGTGACGGTCGGGCACGGGCTGTTGGTGGCGGTTGGTCCAGAAGCGTTCGCCGATGACTGCCTTGGTGACCCAGGCGCTGTCGTCTCGGGCTCCGGAGAATGCCCGCGGGTTCAACCAGATCCAGAGTATGGCCAGGCTGATGGGGATCAGCGACGATATTCCGAGCCAGGTTCGGCTCCAGATCGCGAGCGCGAGCAGAGGCAGGCAGGTCAGAATTCGCGTCCAGCCGCTCCACGGGTTGGCATGACGCGACCACCCCTCATCGTCTAACCGAAAAGCCTTGGCGATCTGCGCCTCTGCGGTCATGGTTTTCCTTGCTGTCGAGTGATTCCATCAGCCACAAAACCGATCAACGCGCCGACGGCGGCGTCGAATCGTCGCTGAGTCGGGTAGCGGTCACGGTGCAGGGTGAGCAATGAGACCGAGCGGACAAGGTCGATCAGCGCCTCGGCAGGCTGGCGGACGATGTCCCCGGAATCCATTCGCGCCGTGAGGAACTCGGTGAGCGGCTGTTCCATCCACGCAGCCTTGCGCTCAAGATCCTCAGTCCGGACCCGTGTGGCGACCGCAGCGAGAGTCTCTGGCTCGGCAATGAGGCGCGCGAGGAAGGGGTTGGTTGCGTACTCCGAGATTAGTGCGTGGAGGAAGTCCGACAAGGCGTCGCGGGTGGACAGACCTGGGTCCCGAAGCGGTGCGAACACACGCTCACTCACCCCGGGGGCCTCCTCGGCGAGCAGATCGAGGACCAACTCCTCCTTGCTCTCGAAGAAGCGATAGAAGGACGTCTTGGCAATGCCTGCCGCGTCGGTCAAAACAGACAGGGAAAGCGCCTTGAACCCGCGAGGTCGGGCAGCGGTGTCAGTCGCATCACCGGGATGGTCCAATCGGTGCCGCTTCGTTTGTCGTGCAAAGCAAAGACATGGTTGAGGCGGTCCGCCGCGAGGTGGTAGAGCCGGTCCCGGTCGGCGCCCAGGGTCTCCGTCGCCCTGAATGCGCCGCCCCTGGGACCGATCCGTAGTTCGCACTCGGGGTGCGCGCGCAGATTGTGGTACCAGCCGGGGTGACGGCCGCTGCCGTAGTTCGACGCGATGAGGATGACGTCGTCGTTGTCGGTGAAGTAGGCCAGCGGAACGTCGCGACGCTGTCCGCTCTTCGCCCCCGTCGTCGTCAGCACAACGATCGGCACCGCCGGGTTGAGTTTCAGTCGGCCACCGCTCGCGTCGACCACCCGGGCCTCCACTGGGGCGGCGTACCTGCGCCACAACGCCAAAACGGGCTTGCTGAGGAACAATAGTCCGCCGCCGGCCAACCACCACAACCGCCTCCGCCATGGCCCGCGGCTCTGCAGATCCACCCGGGGAATCCCGCTGATGGCCGCTCTCGTTCGCATCGGATGCTCCTTCGCTGGGGGCTTCGGCCGGTCCATCTGGAGCCACAGGGCGTCCTGAACTCCCATGGGGAGTGGGGGTGGGACGGCGGCGAGTCGGTTGGGGGGCATACCCGACTGTGGCCGTCCTCCGGCGGGCCGTCGAGAGTGGGCGGACAACGGTCATCCGACCGTCATGTTTGGGATGATCACCTCCGGCGTGCCGTCGGGGTCGAGTCCACTGCTCGCCTGCGCACTCAGGCTCGCGAACTCGCCAGCCCTTCGGTAAAGCTAGAAAGCCACCGGTTCGCGCGGTCTACCGGCTGAGCAGGCGATAGGCGATCCCCAGTGATCTGTAGGTGCGTTCAGCGCGGAGATCCAGCGACAACAGCTCGCGGCCGACGCTGTGAGCGGTCAGTCCAACCAGGGCGTCGTACGTACCGCCGCCCGTTACGCCTGCCGCCGCGACGGCTGCCGTCAACGATTCATAGATCGCTGCGTCCGGGGCGATAACGCGCCCTCCCCATTGGCGGGCGAGATACTCGGCCACGGTCGCGGCCTCCATCCGGAACGGCTCCGGCATGCGTGTGAGCACTGCGTAGGTTTCCGTAACTACATGTGCCGGAACTACCGTGTCGGGTGTTACCGCACGGCGAGCGGCCGAGTGTGCTTCATGCCAGGGAGCGAAGGCTGCGATTACGACGCTGGCATCAAGCGCGGTCACCGACGTGCGGCGTCCACTGCATCGCGAACCTGGTAGGCGGTGAGGACGGGAAGATCGGCGTCAGCGACTGCTACCAGGGTGCCCTCGTGATCGACGAGCCGAACAGGGGTGCTAGCCGGCGAGATCTCCAGGCGCCCTTCAACCTCTGTCAACACGATCCGGCTGCCAGGGCGCAGTCCAAGGCGCTCGCGGATTTCTTTCGGAACGACGATCCGACCCCCGGCATCAATGGTTGCCAGCATGGTTTGACGATACCGTTTCGGGGATGCGGGAAGTCACGGGATCCGCTCCGGCGGACTAGAGCTGACCCAGCGGCCGGCACACGTTGGACAACGCGTTCCAGTACTCACCGGGCGCACAGTCTTGCGCCGGCTGGGGCGTCTGACAGGTATTGGTAATCGGATCCCAGAACTGTCCATTGACGCAATTGAGCGGCTCTGCCGAACCGATCCCGGCGCTGAGGATCGACAAAACGGTAATGGGAGCGGCCGCACCAATGGCGATGATCGGACGGCGGAACAGAATTGGCATGGACTGATTTTGCCAGCTCGAATCAAGGAACAAGCGCGGAAACTGGAGCTGTTCCAGACCCGGTGATCACCGATGATCGCCGCTGCGGCCGTGAGCCTGTCGAGTCTTCGTAATTCTCACCGACCTTCGGTTGCGCAACGCGAAAATGTGAGGCGTGGCTGCGTGACGACCAACCCGCGCGATTGTCTGGTGCGGCGCGCTCAAACGTCTAGCCTGACGCAATGGTGGTGAACTCGCAGGTTTCGCGCTCCTGGCTCCTCGTGAATCCCTCCCGGGAGCCTGACCTCGATGCAGTGCTGATGCATACCAAGTCCGACGAAGTGATCCTGGATCTGGAAGACGCCGTTGCTCCCAACGAGAAGGAGGCGGCTCGCGACCGGGTTGTGGAATTCCTCAACTCCGGGGCCCGGGCATGGGTCCGAATCAACGACGCCTCGAGCGACTTCTGGTCGGCGGACTGTCGGGCCTTGGCCGATTGCCACGGTATGAAAGGTGTGGTGCTGGCCAAGACCGAAGGTGGCAATCACATGTGGGACACCGCAAACCGGCTTGGTGGCGAGGCGCCCGTCGTCGCGCTGATCGAGACGGCGCGGGGGTTGGCCCGTGTTCATGACATCGCCGCGGCACGACCGTGCTTCCGAATCGCGTTCGGAGTCAATGACTACACGTTGGACATTGGCGTGGAGCAGGATCCCTTGGCGCTGGCCTACAGTCGATCGCAGCTAGTCGTCGCCTCCCGCGCGGCGCACATACCGGGTCCGATCGACGGGCCGACGCGTGACCCAGACCAACTGGCCGAGGGTGTGGCGCTGACCCGGCGGATGGGTATGACGGGCAAGCTCGCGCTGCGTTCGTCCGACGCCGAGACCATCAACATCGGACTGAGCCCATCTGACTCGGATATCAGTTGGGCGCAAGAGTTCGTTGAGCAATTCAACAGTGGCGGCGGAAAGCCAAAGGACGGCAGCGACTTACCGCGATTGAACCGCGCGAGGACCGTAATCGAGAAAGCCCGGCAACTCGGACTGATATCGAGTTGAGCTCAGATGATTTCGTCGAAGTCCAACGCGAGGTGCAGCGGCCCTCGGAACACCTGGTTGCGCCGGTATGGCGGCGGGTCGACGACGAGTCGCGGATTGCGGACTCGGCGGAGGAAGACCTCCATCGCCGCATTGACCTCGAGCCGGGCCAGCGGGCCACCAAAACACACATGGATTCCGCTGCCCCAGCCGAGGTGCTCCCGGTTCTCGCGATTCAGGTCGAACCGATCCGGATCCGGAAACCGGCGCGGATCGCGGTTGGCCGCCCCGTACATCAGGTGCACCGCCGATCCAGCTTTGATGGTGGTGCCGGCGATCTCGATATCAACGGGCGCGCTGAAGGACGGGAAGAACTGGACGGCCGACTGCAGGCGCTGAACCTCTTCGATCATCCTCGGGATCAGTTCGGGGTTGTCCACCAACAGATCCCATGCGCCTGGGTTGCGCAGCAGTGTCAGCACGCAGTGGCTCATCGTGTTGACCGTCGAGTCGTGACCGGCGAACAGCAGCAGCATCGCATTGGGCACGACTTCCTCGACCGGCATCGGGCCGTCGGGGCCTTCGGTGTCGTGCAGGATCGCCGAGATGAGGCCCGGACCCGGCTCACGGGCGTAGCCCTCGGTGAGTTCAGCTATGTAGTCCTTTAGCTTCGTCACGCCCGCGATGGATTTGGCCGTTCGTTCGCGGCCCTCCTCGGTAAGGGACTCCGGGCCGATGTCGGCACCCTGCATGAAATCGAAGATCCAGGGATGGAACGTCGGAACGTCCTCCACCGGAACACCGAGGATCTTGCAGATCACCGAAACCGGTATGGGGTAGGCGAACTCGTCCACCATGTCCATTCGGGTAGCGCCCCGGGCCTTGACGGCATCAAGCAGATCGTTGGCCATATCCACGACGTAGGACTCCATGCTGGGAATCAGGTCGGGGGTATGCGGCGGGCCGAAGAACCGCATGCATTGTCGCCGCATCCGATCGTGGATGGCGGGGTCGGTGCCGATGAAGCTGCCCGGAGCCCCGCCCCCCATTGCCGCGCTGTCGGTTTCCGGTTTCTCGCCGAACAACCCGGACGGGCTGCGAAACGCATCGGAACTGATCCGTGGGTCGCTTGTCAGCGCGATCACCTCGTCGTATCCGGTTACGACGTAGGTCTTCTCGGAAACCTTGGCCACCGGCGTGCGCCGCAGTTCTTCGAAGAAGGGGTACGGGTTGGGGCGATTCGCGAACGCCATTGCCTCGGCCCAGGCGGTTGCTGCATCCATGGGTTCTCCTACTAGCGGCTGTGCGATTGACTACGGGGCCGGAACTCGGCGTGCCGGTCGGTCGGGTCGTGTCCGGTGAGCACGACGTCGGCGTCTCCGCCGCGCTCGCGGGGGTCGGGGAAGCGGGCCTCCATGACTTCGTGATTGGCCGGTTGGTCGTGACTGGGCGGCGGGGGCGGGAACGGGGCGGAGCGCTCGATCAGCCTGGCGTAATAGGGCAGCCACTTGCCGTGGTTGAACGTCACCGCGCCGACGATGCGGCCGTTCTTGCCGTAGGCCGCGGCGAAGCGGCGCTCTTCCGGGGATCCCTGGGTGAAGACGATCTCGTCACCGAACGAACACACCCCGACGCTCTTGATGTTCACCCCGAATTGCGCCGACCAGAATGACGGCAATGGCAGGTGTGCGCGCCGGCCCACCTCCAGGTTGAGCATGTTGTTGGCGGCCACCTCGGCGCCGAACACCGCGTTGTCCCAGTGCTCGAGGGCGAGGAACTCGTAGCCGTAGAGAACATGGGGGGCACGCGCGACGTCGCCGGCGACGAAGATGTGGTCGGTGACCACGCCGTTGATGTCGAAGGCACGGCAGCCTGCATCGCAGCCGACGCCCCACTGCCCGGCGGCCAGTCCGGCGCCGTCGAGCCATTCGACGTTACGGATCGAACCCTGCGACGGGATGACGACGTCGACGTCCAGGACGGTGCCGTCGGACAGCGTCGCCGAGCGGACGTGACCGGCATCTGCACCGGAGCCGCCGTGCAGTGCCTTCACCGTGACACCGGTACGCAGGTCCACCCCGGCGTCGCGCATCATGTCCGCGACGATGTCGCTGACGACTCCGCCCAGAGCGCTCTTCAGTGGGCCGTTACCGCGCTCGGTCACCGTCACTGGCAGGTCCAGTTCACGGCAGACCGACGCGATTTCCGAGCCGACGAAGCCAGAACCGATGATCAGCACGCGGCGCGGCTTGGCCGCCAGCGCCGCGGACAGGCCGGTAGCGTCCTCGACGGTGCGCACGGTGAATACGCCCTGAAGGGCCGCTTCTTCGGGGTTAGACCACGGCCGGGCACGGGTGCCGGTGGCGATCAGCAAGCGGTCGTAGCCGACCTCCTCGCCGTTGCCCAACTTGACGAGGTGGTTGATCCGGTCGAGGCCCACCGCGGCCACGCCCAGCCTCCAGTCGGCATCGACTCGCCGCAGCCGCGGTAGCTTGGTGTGATCGGCGGGCACCCAGCCCTTCAGGACCGCTTTGGACAGCGGCGGCCGATCATACGGTTCATGCCGCTCGTCGCCGATGATGGTCAGCGAACCGGTGAAACCCTGCTCCCGCAATGCTTCGGCAGCACGCAGGCCGGCCAGGGAGGCGCCGACGATGACGATGCGGCCCTCGGCGCGGAACTTCTCGATGATGTCGCGGAAGTAATAGGTCACGGTCACAGCGTGTTCCGATCGCCCGGCGGATCAAGTTCCAGGATGATCGCCTGCACCGGGCAGGAGGCCACCGCGCGCAGTACTTGCTGACGCTGCGACTCGTCTGGGTTCGGGTCGTAGGCCAGGGCTTCCTCGCCGTTGAGCCTGAGTACTTCCGGAGCCAACGGGACGCACTGGGCGTACCCCTGACACTTGTTCAGATCGACAACCAAACGCATGCGGCTGAGGCTAGCGATTGGCGGGTCCATAATCAGCGGCATGGCCGATTTCCCTATTCGCCCGTTCCGCATCGCGGTGCCCGACGATGAACTGACCGATCTCCGGGAACGGCTGAATCGCACCCGCTGGCCGGAACGCGAGTGCGTGGCCGACTGGAGTCAAGGCGTTCCGCTGGACTACACCCGCGAACTGGCCGGCTACTGGGCGAATGAGTATGACTGGCGGGCGCGTGAGGCGCGGCTGAACTCCTTTGACCAGTTCGTCACCGAGATCGACGGGCTCGACATCCACTTCATCCACCAGCGCAGCGCCAACCCCGACGCGCTCCCGTTGCTGATCACCCACGGCTGGCCGGGATCGATCGTCGAGTTCGCGAAAGTCATCAGGCCGCTCAGCCGGGACTTCCACCTGGTGTGCCCGACACTGCCCGGCTTCGGGTTCTCCGGCAAGCCGACGTCCTCGGGATGGACGGTCGAGCGAATCGCACTGGCCTGGGACACCCTGATGAAGCGCCTCGGATATGACCGCTACGGAGCTCAAGGCGGGGACTGGGGTGCGGCTGTCACGACCCAGGTCGGCCGGAATGGACTGGGCTGCATCGGAATCCACCTCAACATGCCGATCGCCGCATCGCCCGGGGACTTGAGCAATCCGTCCCCGGAGGAGTGGGAGGCGCTGGCGGCGCAGAAGCACTACCAACGCTGGGAGGCCGGCTACTCCAAACAGCAGGCCACCCGACCGCAGACGCTCGGCTACGGGCTGGCCGACTCCCCGGTGGGCCAGTTGGCATGGATCGTCGAGAAGCTCTACGCCTGGAGCGACTGCGGCGGCCACCCGGAGAACGCCTTCAGTCGCGACGAGATGCTCGACGACGTGATGATGTACTGGGCAACCAATTCCGGGGCGTCCTCAGCCCGGCTGTACTGGGAGAGCTTCACCGCCTTTGGCGGCGGAGGCAAGGTAAGGATCCCGACCGGTGTCGCCCGGTTTCCGAAGGAGATCGTCAAGCCGGCGCGGACTTGGTGCGAGGCGGCCTACACCATCACCCACTGGACCGAGATGCCGCGCGGCGGGCACTTCGCCGCCTTCGAACAACCGGAGTTGTTCATCGCCGACGTGCAGGAGTTCTTCCTCGGGTTGCGCTGACATTAGTTTGAGCCGGCGCCGACTCCGCACGTTCGCTCCCGACTTTACGGTCCGCCGATCGGACGACATCCGAATCACCCGCTGTCCCGTCCACGCGGTCGACGCTGGCGCGGTCCCAACACGACGAGGGTTGTCCTCAACGCCACTCAGTAACACGGACAACGGGAGCCAAATCATGAATGCCATCGCAGCCAACCCTGACCCGCTCTCGCCTGTGTCGTCCGTGGCGGTGTACTGCTCGGCCAGCTCCGCGATCGAGGCTCACTTCGCCGACGCCGCGCAGACCATCGGTGAGGCTCTCGGGCGCAGCGGCCTGCAGATGGTCTTCGGTGGCGGCGCGGTCGGCCTCATGGGCGTCGCCGCCCGGGCCTGCAAGGGGCGCGGCGGCCGGGTCATCGGGGTCACCACCGGCAAGCTCGACGCGCTGGAGGGTGGCTGGGACGGCTGCGACGAACTATTGGTGGTGGATGCGATGCCGGAACGCCGCACCCGGATGATGAATCTGTCCGACGCCTTTGTCATCCTGCCCGGCGGCCTGGGCACCTATGAGGAGTTCTTCGAGGTGGTCGTCGGCCGCCAACTCGGCGACCACGCCAAGCCGATCGTCATCGTCAACCACGCCGGCTTCTACGACCCGATGATCGCGATGATCGAACACGGCATCACGCACAAGTTCATCGCCCCGGCCATCCGAGAGGCCCTCGTGGTGATCGACCAGGCGTCCGACGCGTTGCCGGCGCTGCTGGCCCATCGGCCGCGCCCACACAACCCGGCTGAATTTCTGTACCTGCCTGCCGAGCACGACTCCGAGTTGGCCCGGGCATCGTGATGGCGGAGTGACCAGCTAACACGTGGTTCGTCAGCACCGAATGTTTCCGGGCGCGCACTCGGCAGACCGCTCACGCTCAGTCGCCCGGGTGCGCAGTTGGTGTGAGATGCCGCCAGGCGGCCCTGAACGCAGGCGACACGATCGCCGGGGTCGCTGTTGTGACAACTCGATCAGGTCGACCACGGCCGAGTCGCGGACTACCAACTGTGGAGTGAGAAGGTTCGAGCCTGCCCGGAGCGGACGCTGGGGTTCGTGTCGGCAGAGGGACTCCTAGGTGCGGTGGACGCACTCCCGCCGAACTGGCGGCGCTGGTTTCGAAATCGAGCCATTCATCGACCTGGAAGTCTCGGCGGTGCGGATCGGGAAAAATGATGGAAACAACTCATCGTCGCAATCATGGACCAACGTGAAGTGACCCGTCATCGAGGCTATGGCCGAGGCGGCCTGGGGTCTCAGGCCGAGAGCGCAAGATCGGAGGACTCGATCCACATCTCCGCGTCACTGAAGAATCCCGCTCCGTAGGCGAACGAGACGGCGTCGAACACCGTCTCGACGGCCTCATCATCGACGAGCAGTTCGATCCGGAAAGCGGGGTTGAAACGCAGCGGACTCCGGTAGCTACGGTAGCCCTCTGCCACGAACCCGTTCCGGCTGTCGGAGCGGTTGTGCGCGACGCTGACTGAGCTGACACCTCGGGCGGGGACGACTGAGGACAGCGATGATTGGTCGAGGCGTTCGGTGAGAATGACGACGGTCTTCATGGCTCCGGTTCCTGTCTGTTGATTCGCACTTGGGATGTTGACGACCACTTTCCACCCAATTACGGTCCGTGGGCGTCCACCGGTGGGCCCAGGCGAGGGTTGATTGAGCTGTCCCCTGATCGGAGTACCGGATTGCTTAGTGATCCTCGTGTGCCCCGCGAGGCGTCCGCGCGAATACCCGCGCAGTGGCTGACGAAACCCCCAGGGCCCTAGATTGAGGGGATGCGGAATGACCCATGCCGATGGCCGGCGCGGACGACTCTGGCGATCGCCTGCTCGGCAATTCTGATCGTGTCGTGCGGAAACAGCGGCCAGCTCGCCCGCGCAGACGGACCGGCGACAGTGCCGCGGCCATCCGCCCCGGCGGCCGCACCGGCAGTTCTCGTCGACCTCGGTGATCCCGCCGCGGTGGCCGCCTGGACAACTGTCAATGATCCCGTGATGGGCGGCCGGTCGACCTCGTCGGTCGTATTCGGTGACGGTGGCCTTCTCTTCTCGGGCAACATCTCCCTGGACAACAACGGCGGATTCGCTTCGGCCCGTGGTCCGGTCGATCCCGAGATCGGGCGCCGGGCAACTGGCGCAACCGCGCTGGGCGTTCGAGCGCTGGGCGACGGAAAGACATACGTGTTGAAGGTGGACACGGGCCAGCCGTGGTCCTATATCCAGCGCTTCTCCACCGAGGCGGGCGTCCGCCGGACTTACGAACTGCCGGTCGGCAGCTTCCAGTCGGTGGGCCGGTTCCTCGATCCCGTGCCGAGCGCGCCGCCTCTGGAACCTTCGACCATCAGCCGGGTCGCGATCTACATCCTCGACAAACAGCAAGGTCCGTTCCAGCTCATTGTCAATGCCATCGAGACGTCAAGCTGATGAGTCGGACGTCCCGAACCGGCACGCCCAGAACGGGTTTCACTCTTGCTAGCCTCTCCTGATGCCACGCAAGTTAACTGACGAGCAGATTGAGGCCTACCTTGATAGCCGCCCGGGCTGGGCGGTACTGAGCACCATCGACAAGGACGGATTACCGCATTCGGTGCCCCTTGGATACTTCCGTCTCGGCCGCGACATCATCATGGGTGTGCGTGACGGGACCCGCAAAATTGCCAACGTCGAAAACAATCCGAATGTGAGCGTCTTGCTCGAAGACGGCTCCACCATGGCAGATATCCGGGGAGTGATGCTCCAAGGCCACGCCCGCATCGTTCGCGAACCAGGCGAAGCAGTTCAGCTCGCGAGGGAAGGTGCTCGGGCGAGGGGAGTGCCAGAGTCTGAATGGCCCACCGAACCCAGACCGGGTGCCGCCTACATCCGCATGACACCCGTGAGAACTTTGTCTTGGGACTACTCACCGTCAACACCGGACTAGCGCCGGAACTCCTTCGCCTTTTTCCTCATGCTTTGACCGGGACGCCGCTAGCGTTCTAGACCGGGTCAGCGCGGAACGCGCCACCGCATTTGAGTCCTCTTGGAGGTGGAGTGCGTTACGTAGCGATCACAGCCTGCCCAACGGCATCGCCCATACCTATATGGCGGCAGAGAAATTGCAGATGGCCGCCTCCGAAGCCGGCCACGAAATCAAAGTCGAGACACAGGGCTCGATCGGTTCGGAGAACGTCTTGACCGCCGCGGACATCGCTGCGGCCGACGCGGTCATCATCGCCGCGGACAAGAACGTCGATCTCGACCGCTTCGCCGGCAAGAGGGTCCTCAAGGTGGGGGTGGCCGAAGGCGTCCATAAACCCGCCGAACTTCTTAAGCGCGCGATCGAGGCGCCCGTGCAAGCCGGAACAGCCGCCGCCGGGACGGACGAAAAGGTCGGGCTGGGGGCGACTCTCTACCGGGCGTTGATGGCAGGCGTCTCGCCCATGATTCCCTTCGTGGTAGTCGGCGGTCTGCTCATCGCTATCAGCCTCTCCCTCGGCGGAACCCCTGACCCCTCAGGTGGTCTCGTCGTACCCGAGGGCAGCTTCTGGTGGAAGATGCTGCAAATCGGCACCATCGGTTTCCAGATGATGATCCCGATCCTGGCGGGCTTCATCGCGATGTCGATCGCCGACCGGCCGGGCTTGGTTCCGGGCATGATCACCGGCATCGTGGCCAACACCGGAACGCTGTACGGCTCGGAGGCGGGTTCGGGATTCCTCGGGGCGATTCTGGCCGGCTTCCTGGCCGGGTACGTGACGCTGGCGATCAAGCGGGTCAAGGTACCCAAGTTCATGGCCGGCATCATGCCGATCATCGTCATCCCGTTGTTCGCCACAGTCGTTTCCTCACTTGCCTTCATCTACGTCCTGGGCGCACCCATCGCCGGTCTCTTCACCGCGCTGACGAACTGGCTATCGGGGCTGACGGGCGCCAACGCCGTCGTTTTGGGCATCATCTTGGGCTTGATGATCGCCTTCGACATGGGCGGTCCAGTCAACAAGGTGGCGTTCCTGTTCGGTGTCGGCTTGATCGCCACTGGCCAGACAGCGCCGATGGGCATGATCGGCGCTGCCATCGCCGCCCCGCCGATCGGTCAGGGCCTGGCCACGGTGCTGCGCCGTAAGCTGTACGACGACTCCGAGCAGGAGTTGGGCTTGGCGGCGATGTTCATGGGCTTCTTCGGAATAACCGAGGGCGCAATCCCCTTCGCGGCTGCCGATCCCGCCCGGGTCATCCCGGCCAACATGGTCGGTGGGTCCGTCGCCGGCGCCACCGCGGCTCTGTTCGGGGCGACCAACGCGGTGCCCCATGGTGGCGGCATCGTCGCCGTCCTGGGCGCGGTGCATGGCGTCCTGGGCTACATGATCGCCATAGCCCTGGGTTCCATCGTGACTGCGCTGATGACCGTCGGCCTCAAGATGCGGAATCAGGCCAAGTCGCGGGTCGTCGCGGAGTCGCCGGCGGCCGAAGCGCTCACGCAGTCCGAACAACCCGCCGGACCTGCTGCCGGTACCGCCGCCGTGGCAACTGCTCCGGCGAAAGTTGGCCTCAGCCAATACATCACCGTCGATACGGTCGCCGTCGAACTCACCGCGACCGACCGGGACGACGCCATCGCCGAGTTGGTCGGCATCGCCGCCCGGACGGGCAGGGTCAACGATCCGGCGGCAGTGGTGGCCAGCGCACTTGCCCGCGAGGCGACCGTGAGCACCGGCCTGGGCGACGGAATAGCGATTCCCCACGCCAAAACCGATGCGGTCTCCGAGCCGGTCGTGGTGTACGCCCGGTCACGCGCGGGTATCGACTGGTCAAGCCGCGACGGTAAACCCGCCTCGGAACTGTTCTTGATCGCGGTGCCCGAGCACGCCGCAGGTGACGCCCACCTGTCCATCTTGGGCGCGTTGTCCCGCAAGCTGGTCAACCCGCAGTTCCGATCCGAGCTGTCCGCAGCCGGACCGGATCGTGCCTACGAGCTGCTTTCTGGTGTTCAGTGAGCGGTTAAACGCCGACATCAGCTGGGTGTTCCCGGTGTCGTCGCGTTGCCTCTGCCCGCCGGCATTTCGTCGGCAATTTCCAGGTGCAGGAAGTCCGGGGCCTTGATTACGTTGCGCAACATCAACCGGATGGGCCGCGGCATGTCGGCGGCATCGGCGTCGCGGTAGATCCGCGGGGCGACCAGCCGATAGTGCCGCCCTCGGCTTTCGAGTTCACAACCGCCTGCCGCCATCACGTTTCGCACCCAGTCCGAGTCCGGGCCGTAGGTGAGCGCGATGACGTAGCCGTTGCCGCGCCGGAAGGCCCACAACGGGGTTCGGAAGACGCGCCCCGACTTGCGTCCGTGATGAACGACGACGGCCCACCCCGGGGCCCAGGGGGCGATGAGCCTGGTGCCCTTGTTGAGGGCGAACTTGTTGAACTTGGCGACCCATCGTGGTGCCGGCACGCCGCGATCGTATGCCATCGCGAACCCACGGCGAACCCACCGCGAGATCGCGGCTAAAGGGGAAACAAGCGGTCGATTTCCCGGCTGACCTGCGCCGCCCACGCGCTGTAGGCGGTCGGTCCCGGGTGGAAGCCGTCACTGGCGATGTGCATGGCGTCCGCCTGGAAATCCGGCACCACCAGATGGCAGCCGGGACGGCTCGAAAGCCAGTGCGCGAGTGCGGCGTTGAAGTCGCGGGCGCGGGCGCCCAGGTACCAGCGCAGCGGCTGCGGCAATGCCGGGAACAGGTGCATCGGCGGGAGCGCCGTGAACAGTAGGGCGCGCGGCGTGAAGCGCGCCTGCATCAGGTCGGCAAGCGCAGCCTGCCGTGCCAGCCAACGGCGGCGGCTGATGCCCCTGGTCACATCGTTGACGCCGAGGGAGAGCACCACCACGTCGAAGCGTTCCTCGGGCAGCGCTGCGAGGTGTTTGTGCGCGTCAGCGGTGGTATAGCCGGTCTGTGCCTCTAGCCGCCAATCCAGTGCGCGGCGCGCCGACAGTTCCGCCGCGAGGCGACCGGTCAGGGCGTCGTCTTGCGAGGGTGCGCCCACGCCGGCCGCGGCCGAGTCGCCCGCTATCAGCAGGCGAAGAGGGGCGCCGACGCCCGCTCGTCCGGAGCGCGGTCCAGGGGGCTCCGGCAAGCGTGGCGTGACCCGGCGGACGTGGTGCCCCTGCAGCAGGAGAAGGGGACCGAGGGCAGCGGTGGCGAGTAGGTGGCGCAGGTGAATCTCCATTCGGGGGGAGCGGCCGTCGCGGTGGTTGCCTCAGACTCAATAACCTCAGACTCAATAAACAGTGCCAGCAGCACTACGATCATCGTTGATGACTCAGGGGAAATCTGGGCCACCGGCCAGAGCAGCGCAGATCAGCGAGGTGGCTCCGCTCGATCCAGCAGGCTCCGGCGTCCTGCCGCCGGTCGCACCTCGGGTGCGCCGACTTTTCTGGGCACTTGAGCGCTTGGCGCCACCCCTGGGATCCCGGTGGGCAGTCGAGTTGTGGTGCACCCCGCCGGTTCTCGAGTCGAGTATGCGAATGCCCCCCGGTGTGTCACCCGGGAGACCGATTGAAGCGTTTTGGGATGGGCATCGGGTCGCCGGGGAGGAGTGGGGCGAGGGGCCGCCGGTCTATCTGGTGCACGGTTGGGGCGGCCAGCGCGCGCATCTGGCGGTGTTCGTGAAACCTCTTGTGGAGGCTGGGTATCGGGTCATTGCCTTCGACTTGCCGAGCCACAACGAATCGGATCGGGGTGCCCTCGCACCGGGGCGTACCACCGCGATCGAGTGTGCCGACGCGGTCGCGGCCATGATCGAAACCCATGGGGCGGCCCACGCGGTGGTTGCTCACTCACTCGGTGCTAACTCGACGGCGCTGGCGGCGGCACGGGGGGCATTGGTTGGGCGCCTGGTCGCCTTGGCGCCGATGGGGGAGTTTCCGCTCTACCTGGACCTGTTCGCCGCGCGCCACAACTTCGGTCGCCGGATCCGTTCGGGTCTGCACCGCCGCCTCGAGAAGCGGATCGGTATGCCGCTGCACGAGACGAACATGTCGTGGAACGGGCGTCTCGCCGACTACCCGCCGCTTCTTCTCATCCATGACCCCGATGACCCGGACAGCCCCCATGCCGCCAGTGAGCGGGTGGCCGCGGACTGGCCGGGCGCACGCCTACTGACCACACAAGGACTCGGCCGATTAGCGCACTACCGAATCCTGCGGCACCGCCCGGCAATACGCGCCGGGGTGGAGTTCATCGGCCAGGCCGATGGTGTCCATGTCTGATCTCACGTGGCTTGGTGTACCCGGCGACGAGCGGGCATGGACGGCACTCGGTTTCGCCGTCGGCGGCGGAGGATTCACTGTCGGTCGGATCCGTTGCAGCATCGGCGACAGCGGCTGGGGATTCGACGAGATCCATTCCGATCCCTCCGCTCTCGGCGTTCGGACCGTCACGTGTCCAGCGGCCGCCCCGAGCGCGCACCCCTGCGGAATTACCGCGGCCGACCATGTCGTCTACACAGTGCCGGATCTGGACTCGGCGGTCGATGCACTCAGCGCAGTGATGGGTTCGGCGCCGCGCAGGCGCTTTCACCCAAGAGGGCCGGAGGGCCCCGAGATGGCGTTCTATCGCGTCGGCGAAGCATTCATCGAGGTCGTCGCGAGTGGTGGGGAACCCGCACTGATTGGATTGGCGCTGAAGTCTCCGGATCTGGATGCCACCGTGGCCCAGATCCGCAGCTGCGGTGGACCGGTATCCGACCCGAAGCCGGCGGTGCAGGGTGGGCGGATCGCAACGGTCTGGAGCGGCCATCTCAACTGGGGTCTTGCAATCATGGGGGCGTAGCGGCCGCCCCCTGCCGGGGGAGGTCGGTGATCCACCGGGCGGCGAGCACACCGGACAGCGCGGTGATGACTCCGGCGGCGACAACGGCGGCGTGCAGGCCGAGCCAGTCGGCGATGACACCGGCGACCAGTGCGCCGGCGGCGTACCCGAAGTCACGCCAAAAGCGGTAGGTGCCCAGTGCGTTGGGCCGCCAGCTCGGGTGGGCGTGATCGGAAACCACCGCGATCAGGGCGGGGTAGACCATCGCGGTGCCGATGCCCAGGGCCACCGCGGAGGTGATACCGGCCAGTAGCGGCCAGCGCAACAGTCCCAGCGCGAGGGCGAATCCGGCTGCCTGGACGAACATTCCGTAGACGATGAGTGGTTTTCGGCCGATGCGGTCGGCCAGGTGCCCGGTATAGACCTGACCGATGCCCCACAGCAGCGGATAGAGCCCCTTGATGAGTCCGACTGCGGCCAGCCCGAGCCCGTAGTCGGTGAACAACAGCGGGAACACACCCCACGTCAGTCCGTCGTTGAGGTTGTTGACCAGACCGGCCTGGCTGGCGCCGCGCAGGCTGGGCTCGCCCCAGGTAGTGCGGGCGAACACCGTGCGCAGCCCCGAGTCCTCGGCCGGGCCCGGGCGGGGGTGGCGCGACAGTTCCAGGGCCACATGCTCGGCGGTATCCCCGGTGACCAGTGAAAGCCCGAGGCCGGCCACCACGAAGACCACTCCGATCAGCTCGGGCACGGGGCGTAGCCCGTAGGAAGTGGCCAGGTAGCCGGTGAGCAGCGCGGTGACGCCGACCGCCGCGTACCCGGCGGCCTCATTCAGCCCGGTGGCCAGGCCCCGCTGTTTCGGGCCGACGAGGTCGATCTTCATGTTGACCGTCATCGACCAGGCCAGGCCCTGGTTGAGGCCGAGCAGGACGTTGGCGGCCACGATCCACCACCACGACGGGCCCCACGCCAGCATGAACGGCACCGGAACCCCCACGGCCCAGCCCGCCACCAACAACTGCTTGCGGCGGAACCGTGCGGTCAGCGCCCCGGCGGCCAGATTGGTCAGCGCTTTGGTGATCCCGAAGGCGATGATGAAGGAGAACACAGCCAGGTCGCTGGTGATGCCGAAGACCTCGGTGCCGATCAGTGGAACGGTGGTCCGCTCGAGGCCGACCAGGCCGCCGACGCAGATGTTGACGATCACCAACAGGGTGAATTGCAGCCAGTTCTCCCGCAGGCCCAACTCGACTGATCGCTGCGGTCGAGAGCCCCTGCTCTCGCTCATCGCGGCCCGAACACCGTCTATGGCCATCCGAGAAATTTGACGGTCTCCTCGAGCGGGGCCCGTTCCATCCGAACACCATTGGCGGGATGGTCGGGGTCGCGGTAGCCAATCGCCATGCCGCAGAACAGCATTAGTTCGTCGGGCGGATCGACTACGTCGGCGATGGTGCGGTGGTACATCGACCAGGCCTCCTGCGCGCAGGAGGACAAGCCCTCGGCCTCCAACAGCAGCATCACGGTTTGCAGATACATCCCGACGTCGGACCACTGTGGACTGCCCATCTGTCGATCGATGTAGCAGAAAGCCCCTACCGGTGCACCGAAGAACTCGAAATTGTGGGCGAACTGACGCAACCTGCCGGCTTTGTCCTCCCGGGGGATTCGCAGGGCGGAATACAACAACTCGCCGCAAGAGAATCGCCGGTCGCGGTAAGGCGACGTCAGTCCCGCGGGATAGATCGGATACTCCGGCGTGTCCGGGGTTTCACGGCCCGCCACCCGTTCGCCGACGAGGTGTTTGACCTTCGCCAGTGGCTCGCCGGTGAGCACGTACAGTCGCCACGGCTGCAGATTGCCGCCGGAGGGCGCGCGTGAGGCCGCTCGGAGCACACGGTCGATGATCGCGCGGTCGACAGCGCGGTCGGTGAAAGCGCGCACCGAGGTGCGTTGGTCAACCGCCTGGTAAACATCCATGGGCATGGCTCCAGAACCCTACAGATGCTGCTCGGCGTCGGTGCCGGGATCGGCCAGGCGCACGACGCCGGACTCGCCGTCAAGCACGACCAGGTCGCCGGTGGTGAACACCCGGGTTGCGATCCGGGTATTCACCACGGCCGGCAGTCCGTACTCGCGTGCCACCACCGCGCCGTGCGAGACGGCGCTACCGATATCGGTGACCAGGCCGGCGATCAGGCTGAAATAGGGTGTCCAGCCGACGTCGGTAATCGGTGCGATGAGAATCTCGCCCCGCTGAATCGAGGCAGCCTCGTCGAGGTTGCGGACGATCCGTGCGACCCCGGTGACCCGCCCGCGGCTCACCGGTGCTCCACGAACGATGCCGAGGGATCCAGCGTCGACCGCAGCATTCAGATCGAGATCGACCCGCTCGGGTTCGCCCTGGAAAACGTCTGGGAACTCGTAGGTTTCCTGGTGTGCGAAAGCCTCCCGACGGGCCAGCGCCACCGGTAGGAGCCCGGTTTCGCGGTCCCGCGCCAGCCGGCCGAGTTCGTCATGGGTGAGGAAGAAGACTGCGTCGGGATCGGGGAGTAGTCCCTCTGCCACCAGGAGGCTCGCCAGCGCACGGTAGGCCTGCTTGAAGCGAGTTGTGACCGCGACGAGCCCGGATTTCGTCTCCTCTCGGGAGCGAACCGCGCGGCGCGCCATAACGGCCAGCAGGGCGACGACGCGACCGGCATCCGCGGGTGCGGCGGCCGGTGTGGGCTTGGCCCGCGCCGATTCCCGCTGGCGTAGCGAAACCTGCAGCGACCGGATCACCGGAAGGGGGTCCTTGCGCCACTCCGGCTGGCGCAGTTCGAGTTCCTTGATCGCGCGGTGGCCGTGGTCGCGAAGATAGCCCTCGAACTCCGCGCGGGCGGCACCGGCCGCCGGTGACCGGATCCAGTCCAGCGCCGCGTCCGGTTCTGCGTCGGTGAAGTACTCCCGGCCGTCGGGATGGGCGGCGACGCGGTCGGCGATGCGCTCAGCGCCGGTGATGATGTCGGCGCTCTCGACGTCGTCGGCTCCGGCGAGTAACGCCGCCACCTTCGCGTGGTCGGTGGCGTTGGCCTCGCGGCCACGCGCGATCACCCCGAGCAGGGCTGGTGTGA
>CAZRFC010000004.1:0-32525 GCA_964598975.1 uncultured Mycobacterium sp.
TCCTGCGAACGCTCGTCGCCCAGGGCGGCTCGGTCGCGCACGTCCTCGCTGGCCTCGGCGATGATGCCGCGCAGGGCGTTGTACTCCTTCAGCTCGGCCTGGGCGTGCTTGACGGGCGTGCCAAGGTCGCTGAACACCAGTTGCGTGCCCTTGTGCTTGGCATACTGCTGGTAGCGCTCGAAGATGTTGGCCGCGGCCGCATCCACTCTCCCGCCGGGCTCCCGCTCGATGCGGTCGACGTCCACCAGCCGGATGTCCATGGCCGCCTTGCGCGCGTCGGTCATCAGGGACAGGTGGTTGTCCTCCCCCTTCTTCGGCGGGCCCTTCTTGGCCTCCAGCACCTTGGCGCGCTTCACCAGATCGGCCATGTACTCGCGCTGGGCCGGCGTCTGCTCGATGCTGACCGGGATGCGGCGGCCGGTCTTCACCGGCGGCAGCGGGTATTCCTCGCCGTTGTTCTCCTCTCGATAGGCCTGCTTGATGTCCTGGTTCGTCACCGTGTCGGCGACCTGATCGAACAGGCGCAGCAGCTCGTGCACGTTGACGAACGTGCTCATGCGGTTCTGGGCCTTGAAGCCGTCTCCGCTGGTCTTCTGCATCCAGACCTGGGTGACTTCGGCGTAGGTGTTGGCCCATGCGTCGAACGACTGGAAGCCCAGCTCCTCCATCTGCTGGGGCATGAGGTACCGCATCATGTGGTACTTCTCGGCCAGCGAGTTCGAGACGGGCGTGCCGGTGGCGAACACCACACCCTGACCGCGGCCGTTCTTCTCCATCACCTCCTGGGTCTTGACGTACATATCGTAGGCGCGCTTCGCGCCCGCGGGGTCGCCAAGGCCGGCCACGCCTTGCAGCTTCGTCGTGTAAAGCAGGTTCTTGAAGAGGTGCGCCTCGTCCACGAATAGCTGATCGACGCCGAGTTGGTCGAAGTCCAGCAAATCGTCCATGGCCTTGTCGCGCAGGGACTTGATGCGGTTCTCCAGCCGCTCGATCATCCCCTCAAGCTGCTTGACCGTGCGCTTCTTGGCCGACTCGTTGCCGTCGCCATCCTGGACTTCCTCCAGCGCCTCCTTGAGGAGCGCAACCTGCTTGTCGTTGAACTTCGCCTCAAACTCGGCGCCGGGCCGGATGAATCCGAACGAGCTGTGGGCGATCACCACGGCATCCCAGTCGCCGGTGGCAATCTTGGCCAGGAACCGGCGGCGGTTCTCGCGCTGGAAATCCTTCTTGCTGGCCGTGAGCACGCGGGCGCCCGGGTACAGGCGGTAGAAGTCGGCCGCCCACTGCTTCACCAGATGGTTGGGCACCGTCACCATGGGCTTCTTGGCCAGCCCGGTGCGGCGCAGCTCTATCGCGGCCGACACCACGGTGAAGGTCTTGCCGGCGCCGACTACGTGATCCAGGAGGGTTGTGCGGTCCTGAACGATGCGCGCGATGGCGTTGCGCTGATGGCGGCGGAACTTGATGATGCTGTCCGGCACCTTGCCGGGGAACGTCATCCACGAACCGTCGTAGTTGCGCACCACGTAGTTGTTGTTGGTGTCGTTGTAGGCGCGAACCAGCACCTCGGAGCGGTCCGGGTCAGAGAACAGCCAGTCGTTGAATCGGTCGCGGATTTCCTGCGCCTTGACGTTGGCCATCTCGGTGGCCTCCTTGTCCAGGTGCGTGCCTTCCTTGTCCCGATACTCGACCTTGATGGTGCGGTTGTTCAGCATCGCAGCCAGAAGCTGCTCGCCCGTGTACTTGGGGATGCCCCACTTGTTCGAGTTGTTCACCTCCGAGCCGACCTTGATGTAGGTGGCATAGGAGCTGTTCATCTTCTGGTACTGGATGCTGGCCTCGGTGCCTTCGCCGAACAGCTCCTTGGCGAAGTCCTCATAGACCGATGTGGGAACCCACGGGGCGCCGATCTTGGCGCCAATCTCGTGGGCGGGCACATCCTCGGGCTGCACGCGCTCCAGCGCCGACACGTTGCCGGCCATGCCGGCCGCCTTGGCCTGGGCCAGCTTCTTGCGCACGTTGCCGGACAGGTAGACGTCGCGTAGCGTGTACTCGTCGGTGGCAGGATCCAGGAACAGAAGCGGGCTGTCTCCGCTGATCATGTCCTGGAGCACGTCCTGCGCTGGCCGGCCCAGCAGCTCGGCGATATAGGCGGTGTCCAGCCGGCCGCGCTCGGCCATGGACACGGCAATCGCATCCTCCGGCTTGTCCACGCGCTGCACCTTGGTGCGCGAGTTCACCACGCTCTGCCGGAAGATCGCCGACTTCTTGGCTGTGCTCTTCGTCGGCTTCAGGCCCATCTTCTTGGCCTCTGCCGCGCCGATGCCGGGCGTGTAGTCCGTCTCCAGCGACAGCAGCAGGGGGAAGTCCGGGTCATCATCGAACACCCGATAGGTGCCCCGGTCGTTCAGCAGATGATGCTTCTTGACGAACTCGTCATACTGCTCGTTGAGCTTCTGGCGAAGGGCATCCATCTCCTCGCTGCCGGCGAACTCCGCGGCCAGCAGGGAGCGCAGTGTCGAGCGCATCTCTGCCAGCCGGCGCAGCTTGTCGAACCCGTCCGCGCCCAGCGACGTCTTGGCGGTCCACTTCGTCTCAGCAGTGATTTCCACGCCCCGCGGTTCGCCGGCCATGTCGGTCAAGCGCTGGATCAGCTTCCCGTCCTCGATGAAGAACCCGCCTTCCTGGACCGGCGGGTTGCGCAGGGCGATGACGGCCGCGTCGACCATATCCGAGGTGCCCATCTCAGCGGCGCTCTTGTAGACGCTCTCAGGCAGCCGGGCAACGGCCTCCTTCAGCAGTGCGGCGGTGTCCTGCCCGGGACGCGCGACCACGGCCGAAGCGCCCTTGCGGTACATCGTACCGTAGGGCCCGAATTCACCCAGCATCATCTCCGGGTGGTCGTGGAAATACTGGTTCAGGGGCAGCTTCTCGCCGGTGGCGGATGTCCAATTCGGCGCAGCCATCCAGGCCGCGGCCTCCGCCCTTGCGGCCTTGCTGCCCCATTCGGACTCGGGGCGCTTCTGCAAGAAGATGATGTCGGTTGTGACCTCGGTGCCGGCGTTCTTGCTGAATGCGTTGTTGGGCAGGCGGATGGCCCCGAGGAACTTGGTGCGGTCGCCGATGTACTTGCGCGCGCGGTCGCCCTGGGCGTCCAGGAAGCCGCTGGTGACAACCTGCGCCAGGATGCCGCCCTCGCGCAGCATGTCCACGCTCTTGGCGAAGAAGTAGTTGTGGAGGGTCAGCCCCGTGAGGTGCTTGCGGCCGCTGGAGTCCGTCTGCGAGTCGGCGGCGAATGGCGGGTTGCCCACCACCGCATCGAAGTAGCCGTCATTGCCCTTGAACTCGGTGAAGTCCGCGAGCTGGACGTTCTGCATCGGGTACAGCGCGTGCGCGATGGTCGCTGCCATGGGCTCTCGCTCCACCGCCGTCACCCGTCCCGCACTGCGCATGTCCTGCGGCATCAGCCCGATGAAGTTGCCCACCCCGGCGCCCGGTTCGAGCACGCGACCACCCGTGAAGCCGAAGCGACGCAGCGCGGCGTAGATGCCGTCCTGCACCACTTGCCGGCTGGTGTAGTGGGCGTAGCGCGTGCTCCGCTTGGCCGCCGCGTACTCCTCTTCGGTCAGCAGCGACTTGAGCTCCACGAATTCACGCTGCCAGTCCGGCTTGTCCGCATCGAAGGCCTCCCACACGGCGCCCCAGCCGGCGTACTTGGCCAGTACCTGCTGCTCCTCGGGCGTGACCACGCGGCCGCCGCCGAGGGTGGCCTCCTGCTCCATCAGCTCCTTGGCCAGCCGGACGGCGGCGATGGTGTCGCGGAACTTCTGCTTCTTGCCGCCCTCGCCCAGCTCGAAGTCGTCCTCGATGGTGAAATCCTGGGGCTTGAACTGCGGCGGTTGTGCGGGCTCCAGCGTGGGGCTGGTCAGTCCGTCATCGGCTCCTTCTCGCCGGGCATCGTCAAAGAGCCCAGGCCCTGCATCAGCTCGCGGTGGGCGCGGAACCCCTCCGTTTCCGGCAGGCTTGGCTCCGCGCCGGGCTCGGCCTCCGGAAACAGGTGCACCCGCGCCTGCTCCCATGCCTGCTGAAACTCCAGACCCTGGGACAGCAGAATCTGGAGCTCCTTGCTGGTCGTCTCGGCCGCCTTGGTCAGGTACTCGTCCAGATCCCCGCTTGCCGTCAGCCGCTGGAACGTCTGCGGACGGTTCTCCTCCAGGTGCGCCCTCGCTTGGGCGATCCATGTTGCGTGCTGTGCCATCTTGGCCTCCGTTGTTGGCCGGTGGTGCGGCCGGTGTCGTCGTGGTCGATTCCTCGTCGTCTGCCAGCACGTCCGCCAGCTCGGTCATCACCACCTCGCCCTTGGGCGTGATGGCCTTGTCCTGGTGTCGGCGGGCCGTGGCGATGTACGCGCCTTGCAGGGTGTCCAGCGGGATGGCGTCGGCCGCGTCCTGGTCGATGGCATCCGCGATGAACTTGCGCACGTAGCGCGCGGCCTGCTTGAACTTCACATAGCCCAGGTCCATCGCGCCCTCGAACAACTCGATCACGATGGGGAGCATGGCCTGCTCCTGCTCCGGCGTGATGTTCATGCGCGTGTTCTTGGACAGCAGTTGCGCCAGCTTCGCGGCGGCGCCCAGCATCTTGGCCTTGGCGGCCTTCTCCTGCTCGGTCAGGGGGTCGGGCTTGGGGGCGGCAGTTGGAGTGGGGGCGGCCGGTGCATCCGCCTCTTTCGGGGTCCATCCAGCCTTTCGCAGTGCGACGAGCTTCTCCTTGATGTCGTCCGGAAGGTAGTTCCAGAGAACCTTCGTCAGGTCGCCGTCTTTCCCGTAGCCGGCGCGCTGGTTGCTCACTCCGATGGCCTGGAGCGCTTGCACGCGGCCGGGCGCCAGCAGGGAATCCTTCTGGCCCCGTGCGCCACCGACGCCCCACCATCCCTCGATGCCTGCGCGGTCCTCGTAGCCCTGCATCTCGGAGTCCAGCTCGTCACGCTGGCCGACGTCCGGCTTCTTGGTCGTCAACTGGTCGCGCGGGTAGGCGGCGCCTCGGCGATCCGCCATGCCGTCCCACATGACCATGACCACCTTGCCGTCTTCCTTGAATCCGCGCACCACTCCAGCGTTTCCGCTGTCCTTCGCGTAGACGGTCTGGTTGACTGACAGTTGCTCGCCGGCCGGGTTCTCGCTTGGCGGCCGGTCATCGCGCGCCGGAGCCCGCATCGCAACCGACACGAAGTCGCGCACCATCCTCGAAGCCTCGGCCCCGTATGGCACATCGGCAGACTGCGCCACAGTTCCGCCAGCGAATCTGGTGACGAACACCGTCCCGTTGTCGGGTGACAGTCGGGCCTCCACCTCATGCCCGCTGCCGAGGTCGATGCTCCACTTGCGCGGGTCCAGTCCGTCCAGTTCGAGGCCGGCAGTCAGCATGGCTCGGCCGAACTGCACCACCGGGCTGTTGTCTCGGGTCTCTTGGGCGGCGCCTTTGCGCGGCGCGGCCGGGGCGCTGGTCGCCTTGGGCCTGCGCTCCTTGATGGCGTCGCGCAGGGCCTTGTTGGCAGAGTCGATGGCCCGGTCGTTGCCGTCGTCGGCCACGAGGTCGAACACCTCGCGCTCGCTCATGCCGGCGTCCAGCGCTTGCTGCACCAGCTTCTCGTCCACGCCGCGGAACTCGCGCGCGATGGTCTTGGCCACCCCCAGATCCTGGGCGTTGTTGGCCATGAAGAAGGCATACGCGAAGCCCTCGGGCGTCAGGCTGCGGCCGAACTTGTCGTAGCCGGACAGCTTCGTGATCTTGCTGCCCTCGGTGGGCTCCACGTTGGCCTGGGGGAGGTCCGTCTCGAAGCTGCCCCACAGCATCGTGCGCTTCGTGTACGGGTCGCCATAGTTGTGCGGCTGGAACGCCAGCGTCGGGTTGGGCAACCCGGTGAGCTTGGCGATGCGTCCCACGGGGTTCTCCAGGGCCCAGATGGACGGGCGGAACAGGGAGATGGTGCGCAGGGTCTGGCGCACGAGCTCGATGCTGGCCTCGGTGCGGCCGTCGGCGTCCTTCTTTGACCACGCATGCGCACCCGAGCTGCTGAAGTCGGTGCAGGGCGGCGCGGCCAGAATCGCGTAGACGTTCTGGATGTCCAGCTCCTCGATGAGGTACTGCGCGCTGAAGTCGTTGATGTCCTGGCCGTTCTGGATGTCGAACGTGATCACGTTGTAGCCGGCGTCGCGCCACGGCTGACTCCACACCCCGGAAGCATCGAACAGGGACAGGACCGTCTTCTCGCTGTTCGCGCTGTCTTCGCCCTGGGCCATGGCGTGGGCTTTCCACTCGTCCAGGCGCTTCTTGGCCTCCTCGGGCGTCATCACGCCGGTCGTCGCCTTGTCGGCGTCCACCATCTTGTCGGCGGGCTTGAAGAGGTCGTCGTAGGGGTCCTCGTCTTCGCCCATGCTCTCGTTCATCAGCTCGACGAACGCCTCCTCCGGTACCGGCAAAGGCGCCTTGCGCGAGTTGGTGGCCTCGGGCGCTTGCTGCTCGTCCTGCGCCGCGGCGGCCGGCATGATGCGCATGACGGTCTTCTGCCAGCCCGGCTCCAGGGCATCCCACGGCTGGGCGCTCACGCGGTCGATGGCCTTGCCCTTGGCCTTCGTGTTCTGGGTCAGCAGCACGCGGCGCTCGCCGGGCGTCATGCGGTCCCAGCGGGCACCGACGTCCGAGCCCTGGCCGGCGGCCGGCGGCGCTACATCAGCGCTCGGGGCGCCTTCTGCATCAGCAGCCACAGGTCCGCCGGACGGACCAATCTCACCTGCCCGACCGTCTGCGGCATCAGCGGCAGCGGCACCAGGATCGGCGTCTGGCGCAGGCGCCGGGGTAGGCGAGGCGGCCGCCGCGCTGGAATCGTCGGTGGTCGCACTCGGGAACTCCTTGACCGTGTTCAGCAGTTGGGTGATCGGGGCCTTCAGCCGGATGATCCGGATGGGCTTGTCGTCTTGCAGGGCTTGGGCCCACTGGTGGTGGCCGTCGAGGATCCGGTTGTCTGCGCTCACCAGGATGGCGCGGTTGCCGCCCGTGAACGCTCGGGCCTGCTCGATCTTGGCCGGGCTGTACTCAGCCTGGGTCGGTCGCAGCGTGCCGGGGGACACGTCCAGCTCTTCGCTGTGCTCGATGCCGCGGGCGTTCAGGAAGTTGACCATCGCGCCGCGGTGCTCGGCCTTGATCTGAGGCATGTCGGTGCGCGGCACGTCCAGACTGCGCATCTCGGGCGGGAACCGCTTCCAGCCGTCTACTTCGGCAGCAGCATCTCCATTGGCATCACTTCGTCCGTCCAGACCACCGAGAGCTCGTAGCCCACCAGTTTCGCCTTGACCAACTTGGGGGTCAGCATCACTGGCGCCTGCTCCTCGACCACCTTGATCCGCCAGACCTGTGGGGGCAACATCCAGTCCAGCATCGCCGCCACGTGGCGCCACTCCGGTACCGGCCGGCATGCCTCCTGGCGCAGCAGCCCCAGGTGCTCCGGCAGGTTGGCCGGCGGTGGAAGTTGATACGGCGGACTGGTCAGCAGACTTGCTGCCGCCGAGTGCGTCAGGGTTCGCTTCATCGGGAGCTCCAGGTTTCGTGCGCGGCCGGACAATCCAGCCGCCCTGCACGGGGATCGTGATGCCACCAATGGCCGAGGCGGTCTTGTTGGCCGCCACCTCGGACAGGGGGGCGCCGGCCGGGCCGATGCGGTCGCCCGGCTCGATGATGGCGTCCATGTGCGGAAGCTGGCGCACCGGGCGCTCGCGCACGCTTTGCAGCTCCCGATTGGCGTCCTCTCGCATGCCGGCGATGTAGTCGTCGGCGCGGCGGTCCTCCAGGTTGGATCGCGCGGCCGTGATCATCGAGGCATTGGTGTCTGCGCCGCCCAGCGACGGAACGCCCAGCAGCGCAGCCGGATCGGTGCCGGTGAGGGACTTCTCCATGCGGGCGGTAGCGTCGCCAACCTGGGCCGCCGGCACGCCGCCCGGCATCTCGGGCATCTTCACCGACTTCTGGAAAGCGTCGATGGCCGTGTCCACGTCCGGCGCGGCGATGATGTCGCGCGGCTTCTTCTCGGGCTCGGCGGGCTTGCGCAGGGCGCCAGCGAGGTTCGCTCCGCCGCCCATTGCGGCGCCCGACAGCGTGCCCAGCACGGCCGCCTGCGAGACTTGATAGTCCAGGGGGCGGTCGAGCGCGATGTTCTGGAGCACTTGCTCCATGACGGACTGGGGCAGCTCCTCCAGCAGGCCCTCAGAGACGGCCCCTTCGAGCACTTGGCGGGTGATGCCCTTGGCCACCTTCGGGTTGACCGCGGCTCCGGCGAGCATCGTGTCGACGTCGGCGATGCCCAGGCTCTTGGCCACCCGGGCTCCCAGCATGCCGAACAGGCTGGTGGCGGCGCCGGTAGCCACGGCCAGCCTTGGCTGGTCGCCGGTCAGCAGGCCGTCCTTGGTTTCCTGGCGGATCTGCTCGGCCGCGCTGCCGGCCGATGCGATGCCTTCGCCCAGGGCGCCGGCCATGCCCGCGCCGATGCGCCCGCCGGCAGCGGCCACCATCCCGCGGCCGGCCAAGCCGCCGGCACCCATCAGCGGCAGGCTCTCCACGATGGAATGACCGATGGTGGACGGGTTGCTGACAGCCGCCTTGAAGGTGTTCCACAGCCCCTCGGCCTTCTGGACTTGCTCGTTGGCGGCCTTCTGGGCGGGGCTGTAGGCCTCGTCCAGCATCTTCTTGGCCTCGCCCGGCCGGAAGCCAACCTCCTCCAGGGCCTTGCCGGCCCGGCCGCCGGTAACGATGTCGGCCAGACCGACGGCCGCTTCGGGTACGCCGATGGCGCCCTTGAGTGCACTCAGTCCGGTGTCGGCGACGGTTCCCCAGAAGGTTCGGGGTGGTGCCGGCGGCTCCTTCGGCGTGACGCCGAGCTGCTTGGCGACCTGTTCACGCGGGAGGTCCGCGTAGTAGGCCATGTGGATGGCGTCGACCACCTGATCATCGTCCAGACCTTCCAGGTGGGGCAGCGTTGCCCGAGCTTCTTGCAGATTCATCCGCGGCGTCCTTGTGTGGCTTGCGCGCCCTTGGCGCAAGACCGTGAAAGTTGCCGGGGCAGCTACCCCGGCGTCGCCATTATCAGCCTGCCGGGGCTGGTTTCACAAGCCCAAGGCCTCGCGGACCCTGCGCTGTTGCGCGGGCATCATGTCCTTCAGCAGCGCGTCGAGGCGCTTGCCGGCCAGACTGGCCTCGGCGGTGGCGCGTTGGACGGCGCCCTCCTGCTGCGACTTGGCGGCCTCCACCACCTTCTGCTGGGCTTGCCGAACTGCCTGGGCAGCCTGGATGAGGGCGGGGGCACGCTCGCCCACGATCTGCTCGATTTCCGTGCTGCCCGAGGCGCCCAGGGCCGTGCGCACGGCCAGATCCGGGGACGGCGGCGCGGCCGGCGGCAGGGGGCCGCCTCGCGTGCCGGCGCGCAGCTTGGCGATCTTCTCCTCCATGGATCCGCCGAAGTCCTCGCCCCGCTTCACCCGGCCGGCATCGTTGACGCCCGGGATGTCGCCCAGACTGCGCGGGAGCGCGGTTGGCCCCGCGGCCGGAGGACCGCCAGCGGTGATCATGGACCGAGCGGGAGCGGCCGCCGGACGTGGCGCCGGCGCGGCAGGGGCCCGGCCGATGGTCACGCCGACCCGCTTGGCCTCCTCCTGGATGCGCTGAAGGTCGGTTTCCGCGCGCTCGATTTCCTCCGGCGTCTTCGCCTGCTGGCGGTGGCGCGTGGCCTTCTCGAACTCCTGGGTGTAGATCGTCTGATAGTCGTTGTCGCCCGGCTGGATGAGCGCACCGGGCTTGCCGGCTGGCGCGCGATGGGCCGCCGAGCCTGATGGCGAGCGTGCGCCACGCATGCCCAGAGGGTCGGCCGCGGCCGGCTGCCCGGCCTCCTTGGTGCCGCGTGCGTAGAGGCCTTCGCGGCGCAGCTTGAGGGCGGACAGCTCCGCCTCCATGCGCTTCTGGTCCGGCGTGCCAGCCCATTCCTGCTTCGCGCGGGCGTTGTCGATGGCGGTGGCCTTGCGCTCGATTTCCTTGTCCAGCGAGTCGATCTGCTCCTTGAGCATCGGGTCGAGCTTCTTGCCGGATCCCTCCACCAGCGCGGTGGACCGGCCGGAGTAGTAGTCGGCACGAGCGCGCCGCTCCTCCTTCTCCGCGTCCGTCTCCTGGGCCTCCTTCATGGCCTTGGTGTTGGCGGCGATGGTGTCCCGGTTCTTGGTGTTGAACTCCAGGTCGGCGCTCTTGGCCTTGACGGAGGCGCTGACGGCCATGTCGGCACGCTCGGGCGCCCGGGTCTTCTCGTTCTCCCATGCCCGGGTGTCTGCCCGGATGGCCGTCTGCTCCGCGCGCTGCTCGGCCTGAATCTTGTAGCCCTCGGCCGTGCGAAGGCGCCACTCTTCCATGGCCTTCTGGTCGGCCTGGGCCTGCTTGCGCTCCTCTTCCTTCTGCATGAGGGCGGCCTCGTTCATCATGGCGCCGCCGAGCCCGGTACCGCCACCGAAGCCGCCGAGTGCGCCGATCATCCCGAATCCCATACCCATATCAACCTCCCGCGTTGAGCATGCCGGTCATCGGCTGTGGGGCGCCCGGGGCGGCCGGCGGCATCTCGCCGCCACCCTGGACGCGCTGGTTGTGCTCCAGCACGGCTGCCTTGGCCACCTCGGCGGCAAAGGTTGCGATGCTCTTCTCGTCGTTGGGGATCAGCTTGGCGCTGGCCAGCATCTCCGCGACGTTGCCGATGACCTCGATGCCGGCGACCATCATGGTGAGCATGTCCACCTGCGCGCCCGCCTTCTGGGCCGAGTCGTAGATGGATTGCAGCAGCGGCGCGATGGCGTCGAGCACGGCTTCCTTCGGGTCGCCGGCCTGCGCCTTCGTGATGATGGCGTCCGCGTTCTGTCCCTGGCCGCCGATGATGTGCGTCATCGCTTGCCGGACGACAAGATCCTTCGCCTTGAGCTGCTGTGGGTCCAGGCCCTGCGTGGACTGCGGCGTGATGGGGTCCATGGTAAAGATCCTTTACTTGTAGGGCGTGGCCGTCACCATGCCGCCCACCGGGCTGTAGCGCGATCCGGCAGTGCCGTAGCGAGCATTCGCGCGCGCACGGTTCTCGGTGTCGATCTTCTGGTCGTTCAGCTTGTCCTGGAGCATGCCCTGGCCGATGCCCGTGAGGACTCGCCCGGTGACGTCCATGCCAGCGCGCGTGCCCAGGAAGTCCTTGCCCTGCTTGAAGATGGTGTCCAGGATCCCGGTGGATGCGGACTGCTGCGTGGCCAGCCCGGTGCCGGCCGATGGAGTCACGGCCATGCCCGACGGCGCACTCTGCGCCAGCCCGGAGCTTGGCGTCTGCGCCAGTCCGGTGCTGGGGGTCGCGGCCGGCTGGGCGGCGGTCGATGGTGCTGCCGTCGCGGCATCGGCGCCCATGGGCGGCGCGGCTGCCGCAGCTCCAGCGGCCGGGGCCGCAGCTCCTGCCGCCTCGATGCCGGCGGCCGCGCCACCGCTGGCCACCGCTTCATCGGCGATGGCCGCGGCGGCCGTGGCGGCCTCAGAGCTCACCCCTCCGAGTACGCCGCTCAGTGCCGGAGCCACCACGTTGGCGATACCGGCTGTGACGGCGCCCAGCAGCGCCCCCTTCAGGATGTTGCCGCCCTGGACGGCGGCACTCACGGCGCCGACTGCGGCGCCTACGAGCATGGGGGTGATCAGTGCGGGTGGCATGTGGCCTCCTTCTTCAGGATGATGAATTCTCCGCGGCTTCCGCTTTCCTGGAACCCCAGCCGCTTCGCAAACTCGACGGCGCGGCGGTTGTCCTGGTGCGGTGTGGCGAAGATGTCGCAGTCGTGCGTCCAGGCGCGGTAGGCCCGCAGCAGCTTTGGCGATACCCAGCGGCCGTGGTACTCGGGCCGGACGGCGATGTGAACCATGTGGTTCTTGAACAGGATGCCCCCGAACATGCGGCCTTCGCTGTCCGTGATGGGCCACAGCTCCGTCTCCAGGCTGTAGTGCGCGAGCCATGCCTCGATGGGTGGCACGTTCATGCCGCACGCCACCATCACGTCATAGAACTCGCGCATTTGGCCCTGGTCCGGCATCAGGCCCCCGATCCGCCGAAGTCAGCGGTGATCAGCCCGGACCCGGCTGGTGCCGGCGCTGGTGCCGGGGCGGCGCCCTGGCTGTTGAGGAGCTGCTGCATGCGCGCCTTGGCCGCGGCCCGGCGCTCGAACGGCTGTGCGGGGTCGTTGGCGATGTTGGCCAGCGTGTCGATGTTGCTGATGGCCTCGATGCTGGTGTCTCCGGTGGGCACCGCGATGGTCAGCCACTCCTTCTGCCACCCGGGCTGTGCCGCAAACATATTGTTGACGTAGGTCAGATCCGAGTCGCGCACGGCCGCGGCTTGCTGGATGGCCACGGTCTTGTCGGCCGGCGTCATCTGGCTGGCGTTGATGTTGTTCACCGTGCTGTTGTAGCGCTCCATGGCCCGGTCGTTGGCGCCCAGGTAGTCCGCGCGCAGCTTGTACTGGCGCTCGGCTTCGTTGTTCGCATAGTCGGCGTCCTTCAGGCGCAGGTTCTGCTGGAACTGCTGCTCCGACAGTTGCGACTGCCCGGCGATGTCGCGCTCCTTCATGGCGAAGTCGTTGCCGGCGCGCACGTTGTTCTGCCGGTTCTGGAAGTACCGCTCGGCGTCCGGGCCCACGATTTCGATGGCCTTGGAGATGGCGGCCTCTTGCGCCGCCTGGAGCGCCATGGACGAGTTGCGCAGACCGCGTGCGTTGAAGGCCTGCATCTGCCGGTCGACGGCTTGGCGGATGACGGGGTTGGTGTAGTTGCCCTTGTCGTCAGTGGCGAGAACCTGCCCGAGGCGGCCCTGGATCGTCTCGTTGGAGAAGTCCATCGGGCTGTCCGTGATGCGGCCGTCCTTGCCCTTCTCGCCGGTCACGCCCGGGCTGGGCCCGGTGGTGCCGTAGCCGAAGCGCTGGAAGTGCTGCCCGAGCTGGGCGCCGGTCCAGAGCTGCTGGCCGTTGGCGTCCTTGATGGCCGTCGCAAGCTGGTCATCGCTCAGGTTGTAGTTGTTCTTGATTGCCCACAGGTTGGCCGTGGAGCGTGCGCCCTCTCCGGATGCCCAGTTCAGCCCCGCCACCTCCTTGGCCCAGTCGCCACCGTTCACCGCGGGCGCGGCGGGCGCAGGAGCCCCGACCGGCGGCGACGTGGGGGCCGGGCTCACCCCGATCATGCCGGTGTTCGAGGTGGGCGCCGGGGCTGGCGATGGCGTTCCAGATCCGACCGTGGCCGATCCGCCCCACGATGGTACCGACGGCGCGGCCGGAGCGGCCGGGGCCGGCGTGGGCACGGGCGCGGGGCTGGTGGGGGCCGCTGCCTGCTGGCCGACGGGGCCAAAGGATGCGTTGCCGATCGGCGGCTCGGTCGGAGCGGGCGCTGCCGCGATCATGCCGGGGTACAGGAGTGCGGTCATTGGTGTTCCTCTTACATATCGGCCGTGTTGGTGCTGGGGTAGGCCCTGCCGACGCCCCACATGATGCGCACGGCCCCGTTTTCGGCCGCCGTTGCCGGGATGGTAATGGTCACGGAGTCGCCTGGGGTCACCGCGATGTTGTTCTTGCCCGCCAGCGCCACGATCACCGCCACGGCCACCAGGGCCGCGATCACCAGGGGAATCAGCTCGTTCATGCGCCCACCCTTTCGATGAAAAGCTCCGTGTAGTACTCGGCCGTGCCCGCGCTCTGCGGCTCGCCGCCCGTCACCGTCACGCCCACGCTGATCCAGTGCTCCACCTGCAGCACCTTCTGCGCCGCCAGCGTCACGCGGGCCCGCAGTTGCGCGGTGCCGCCCAGCGAGTGGTGCACGTTCTGGCCATACACCAGCGCCGCGCCGTCCGTCACGTTGGTGATCTTCAGCCGCGAGTGGAAGGTGTTGGAGCCCGAGTACTGCGGCGCCGACGCCTCGATGTCGTAGGTGCCCGCCGGCAGCGTCACCTGGTTGCTGCCCAGCGAGGCGCCGGCGATGGTGTTGGCCACCACCGTGTTGAGCGTGCGCACGTTCCAGGCGTTGGCCGTCAGCGACCCAGCGCCCGTGCCAGCCGTCTTCTCGTCGCGCACGTGCAGCAGGCCCGCCACCGTGGGCGCACCCGAGGCGCGGAAGACCACGCAGCGGAACTGCGTGGTGGTGATCGCGCGCACCAGCACCATGTCCCCCGCGGCCAGCGTCACCGTCTGGCCGCTGGCCACGCCGGCGATCAGCAGGTTGGCCCCGGCCGTCAGCGGCCAGGCGTCGGCGGCCACCAGCCAGCGCTCGGCGCCGGCCTGCGGCGCCGCGGGCAGCCCGGTGGTGGTGGTGGTGCCCGTCACCGTCATCAGGTTGCCCTTCGCGGCGGCCCAGATGTCCATCGTGGTGGCCGCGCTGGCGATAGTCCCGCCGCCGAGCTCGTTGATGCCGGACGATGCGCTGCCGCCGAGGGTGGCCGTCGGCCCGGTCTTGCCGCTGACGTTGATGTTCCAGTCGGTGTAGGAGCCGGCGCCGGCCGTGTCGGTCGCGGCGGCCACGTTGATGGTCAGGGCTCCGGTGCTGGAGTTGTAGGCTGTAACCTGACCCACCATGTACGCGGTTGGCGTGCCGGCGCTCGCCGCCACCAGAAGCTGGCCGACGGACCATCCCTTGCTGGTGCTGGCCGTGAAGCTCTTGGATCCGGTGCCGATGGACACGGATGTGGTGCTGGTGCCGGCCAGCGAAGCCGCGGCCGCCGTCAGAAGGTCGGTCTGAACGTCGTCGAAGCCCGCAGAAACGGCGTCCAGGGCATCGTTGAGGTCCGCCGCCCGCACGGTGTCGAAGCGGATGAAGCGGCTGGCCGATGCTGGCCAATCGAAGTAGATGTTGCTTATTTTAGCTCTCCTCTGCCACAATCGCGGCGATGAAGACAATCACAAAGCAGCAGGCCATTGCGGCTGGTCTTACAGCCTACTACACAGGGAAGCCATGCCCTCATGGTCATGTTGCCCATCGAATAGTTTCCAGCGGAAGCTGTTCCGAGTGCGCGAAAGCAAACGGCAAAAGGCATTACACGAACAACCGCGACGCCTACATCAAGAGGGCGACAGACAGGATAGCCGCGAACCCGGAGGCATTCAACGAAGCGTGCCGCAACAGAAGAAGCAACAATCCGGGCCTTCACAAAGACAGAGACAGGAAGAAGCGCGAAAAATACGGTCAGCAGTTGGCCATATACCAGCAGTTGTGGAGGCTTGCCAACCCAGATAGAAGCAGGCTTAACTCCAGGGCCAAGGAGGCGAAACGTCGAGCCAAACAAGCGGCCTCTGGCGGAAGCTATACGCGCGAAGAGTTGCTCAACCTTTACGTTCTGCAGCGCGGACGATGCGCCGAGTGCTGCGCCAAACTTGTGTAGCATCACGCCGATCACATACAGCCCATCGCTCTCGGAGGAGACAGTTCGATTCGCAATATTCAGCTTCTTTGCCCGACTTGCAACAAAAGAAAGAGTTCTCTCGATCCCATCGAGCACGCCAAACGACAAGGACGCCTTCTCTAGCAGCATCATGAAGAAGGCCCTCCTTTGGCCCGGTAGAGGCCCGTGCGCGAGAAGTACACCAGAAGGCCTTGAAGGGTGACGGGGCGCACGAAGTCGCTCTCGAAGAAGATGATCAGGGCCATGTTCGATCCGCGGCCCTCCAGGTCGGCGTCAACCTGAACAATCCGCGCGCGGTCCATCTGCACGGTGTCCAGCGCGTCCAGGTCGAACGATCCGCCGATGGCGTCGATGTCCATGTCCTGCGTGCCGCCGTGGCTGTAGAGCCCGTCGTCGTAGTTGAACAGTTGGCGGAAGTTGACCGTCACGAAGTCGGTCGACAGGTACTCGGCGCACATCTTGTGGAAGTGCTTCTCCACGTTGGGCGTCTTGTAGTGGTTGTACGGCAGGAACAGCGAATAGACGATGGCCACGCCGTCGAAGCTGGTGCCGGCATCCTCCTCCATCACGTATCCGTCGCTCGTGCCCATGAACTTGTGCTCTCGGCCGTCGGACATGATGCCGGCGGCGAAGCAGGTTGGCACGTGGTCGTACTGGCTGATGGAGAAGGACACGTCCTTGGGCGTCAGCACGGGGTTGCCGGACATGATCGAGCATCGCAGGGCCATACCGTCGGAGAAGTACAGGCGGTACTGGTTCGTCTCCTTGGCCATGCGCGAGCCCACAACCTGGGTCATCTTGGCGTTGAGCGTGGTGCGCACGTTCTTGGACATGATGGCCGGCTCGAAGTCGCCGAAGTTCTGCGTTGCCTGGAGCGTGGTCAGCCCCTTGTCGTCCAGGAAGATGGCGTTGCCGGTGTTGTCCTGCACGGACCCCGAGAAAGCGCCGGTGTCGGTGGTGTGGTCACGCATCTCCCAGTCGAGGGAGCTGCTGCCGGCCAGCTTCTTGATCAGGTTGCGCGCGAACACGCCCAGGAGCTCTCCGCGCAGGGACGTGAGCCCGGTGATTTCCGCCCCGATGCCGAACAGGGCGGCCGTCGTGGTGTACGTCATCGGGCTTCCCAGGTCCGAGGACTGGAGTTGGCCGTAGGGGTAGGCGAGGAAGAGATGGTCCTTGAACGAGTCCACCAGGAACGGCTTGTCGCTGTAGTCAGTGAGCCCGATTTCCCAGTTGTTGATGGTGCCCGAGCCGCCCACGCTGGTGACATTCACGTCGAGCTGGCCCGTGCCGCTGTTGTAGGCGGTCACGGTGCCGTTCATGTAGTTGGCCGCATTGGTCTGCTGCCAGATGGTGATGGCGTCTCCGGCCACCCAGTTCCGGCTTGCTGTGGCGCTGGTGAAGGTCTTGGCGCCGACGCCGATGGTCACGTTGGTGGTGCTCAGTGCCTCGCTGCCGTAGATCGGATCGGCATAGGTGAACGTGCCATCGCGCGTGAGGCTGAACAGTCGGCCCTTGCCGCTCACTCCGAAGAGCGTTGTCTCGGTCGACGATCCGCTGAAGTTGGCCACCTCGAACTTGTAGGATGCGGACGGTTGCAGCCCGGTGCGCACGCTGACCCATCCACTGGCCGATGACTTCCAGAGCGTGGCCGATCCGCTGCCGACGATGTTTCGCACGCAGTAGACAACCTCGTCGAACACGGCCACGCCCAGAATGGCCCCCTCCCCGGTCGGCTTCTGGATGAGCGCTCGCAGGTACTCGCGCGCGGCGGTCAGCGCTGCCACGTGGCCCGAGTAGCCGACGGACCCCACCTCGATGTCGTCGGCCGCCAGGGCGTAAGTGACGCCGCCGACCCGGATCAGGTCGTTGTTCTCCCACTCGCCGGACAGGCCCACCAGCAGCAGCGTGCCTGCCGCGTCGCCGCCGGCCCAGGATCCGGTCGCAAGGGTCACGCTCACCACCGTGGCCGATGCGACTGCGCCGTCGGTGATGGTGTCGCCGGCCACGATGGCCGACGATCCGGTGTCGAACGGCAGGATGGCGTAGTTGCACTCGCTGGGCTTACTGCGGCCGTCGAACCGCTCATAGCCCTGGATGGTGCGCGCGCCCTGGACGCCGAAGATGGACTCCCAGTTGCGCACGGAGTACATCCGGCCGGGCTTGATGACCATGCCGGCCGCGTCCTCCTCCAGGCCGCCGGCAATCGGGATGTATTCCGACTCCCAGGGCTCTGCGAAGCGTGTGCGCTTGGGGTTGCCCCTCATGCAAGGGCCCCCCCGAGCATGATGCCTGGGCGGCACTTGCGCTCCATGGCGTCGATGTACTCGTCGTACTCGCCTTTGGCGGTGTCGTAGCGCTGGGCATCCTTCACGCGGTCGCAGAAGAGCATCACGGCCCGCCACACGATGACGTCCTGGTAGTTCTCCGGGATGCGCGGCTCGTCGGTATCGGCCGCCAGTGCCTGCGGGTAGAGGTGGTACTCGTGCACCACCTTGAGGTTGGCGCGGTCTGGTACCGGGAAATACTGCATCACGTTGTCCGGCTTCACCGTGAAGTGCGTCGGGATGCCCGCGGCCGGCGGGATGACGAGGTGCCGGAAGCGCTCCCACTCCCAGAAGGTCAGCCATTGCCGACTGGTGATGCCCACGGAGTTGTCGTAGCAGTAGGAGCCTTCCTTGCGCACGTCACGCAGGCCGCGCGCGTAGGTGTCCACGTCTTCGGTCAGGTCGAAGGTCGCGGTGATCCAGTTGAAGGTCCAGTCCTCGTGCATGTTTTGGATGCGCTCGTAGGCCTGCTGCACGAAGCGAACCATGTCAGCCTTGCGGCCGATTTGGTTCAGCACGGTGGTAGGCGCGGCGCCTCCGATGCCGGCCTCTCGATAGGCCTCTTGCACCAGTTCGATGAAGGTCCGGCTGGGCACGATCAGCGCTCCTGCATGATGCGGTTCGCCCAGGGGCGGCCGCGGGGGTTGTCGTCGCGCACGATGGCGAACGGGTAGCGCATGCTGGTGGTCTTGTGCACGATGTTGCGGATGTCACCGGAGTCGGTGCGCTTCTGCTCGGTGCGGATCTGCACGGGCTTGGCGCGCATCAGTTGCTCCACGTACATGCGGCGCACGGCCGTGTCCTCTTCGCGCCACACGAAAATCTGCCGGCCGTTGACGGACAGCGGCACCGGGTTCTCGTCGCCCGGGATCGGGCTGGCGTGGATGCGGATGACGACGAATTCGCGCATGAACGCCTCCATCTCGGCCCGGTCCCTGAACATCGGCGTGTCCACCGGCTCGATTTCGAGGTCGTCGCGGCGCAGCACCTTCTCCAGGTCGCCGGAAACCGGGATGTGAACCTGCTCCGGCGGGATGTTGGGCGTGTGCATCTCGCCATGGTTGAAGTACCTCGGCGTCACCGGGTTGTTGGCGGCGCGGCGCGCGGCGGCGTCCACGTTGGCCTGCAAGTCGGCCAGCGTCTCGGGCCGATGCAGTGGCTCGCCCGGATGGCCCACCGCGCTGGCGGTCTTCACGCCGGGGAACGGAGAGATGCCGATGGCGTCCATGTCATCGGCCGTGACGTTGCCGGATCCCATGGCCTGGGGGTCTTCGCCGTCTTGAATCACGGCCGGGGCACTGGCGAACTGCTCCAGCGTCTTGGCCGGCATGTCGCCCAGCTTGGGGATGTTCAGGTTGGCCGATCCGGCGGAGGAACCCTTGCCTTGGTTCGTGCTTGGGGCATGGGTACGAGTGGCGGGAGCGTTCATGGATGTGGTCCTTGTGGTGGGAAGTCGGTGCAAAGCCGGCCCCGAAGGGCCGACTTGCTCTCTCACTGGTCCTGGATCAGCCTTCGGCCAGCCAGACGCAGTTCTTGGACGCCAGGATGGCGCCCAGCGTGGCGTTCTGGAGCACGCTGAAACCCTTGTTGTCGGAGTTCAGGGTGATGCCGCCGTTGCCGCCGGACGTCTCCAGGGTGCGGGTGCCGTTGGCCGCGGTCTTCACGCAGCCGCCGGCCGGCATGCCGTAGTGCCACTCGATCATCACGCGGTCGGTGTAGTTGATCCAGCGCACGTACTTGGGCTTGAAGCCGCACGTGATGCTCACGCTGTCAGCCGCCACGATGGCCGTGGCATCGAAAGCGACGTGGCCCTGGGCGCGCAGCACTTGGCCTTGCGGGCCCGTGCCGTCGGCGGGCGTCTGGGTGTAGGTGGTATTGGTTGCCATTTCAGGCTCCTTGAAGTTGAGGGTTGACTGACTGGGTGGATCAGGGCTCGATGCCCAGGTACGCGGTGCCGTTCATCGAAGAGCGCTTGAGAACCACAGCGCGCAGCGTGCCGGATGCGAGGTCGACGGCGCCACCCGACTCGTTCTGGAAGCGAACGGAGACGGTGTTGGCGGCACTGACGTAGGCCGTGACAGTGATGCCGGCGAGGTCGACGGAGTGCGACACACCCACCACAAAATCGCCCAGGGCGGCGCCCGTGACGGTGATGGTGGTGGTCGCGCCTGCGCCGTCCACGAGGTTGGCGGCGTCGTAGGTGGCCGAGCCCACGAGAAACGCCGTCCGCTGGGCCTGGAAGAGCTTGCGGATGATCTTCTCGATGCGCTGCGACAGGCCGGTGACGCCGAGGGCCTTGTTGAGGGACTGGTTGGGCATGTTGGATGCTCCTGCTGAGTGGTTGAGCGCCCGGGAGTTACCCCGGGCTCATGTCATCAGGCCAGATCCGGCGTGCCGCACTCGATCACAGCCGCCCAGCCCTGGTTGAGCATGACGGCCGTGAAGTAGGTCTTCGCGCCGATGTAGCCGCGCTGACCCAGCGGATCCGCCGTGTCCTTGGTGCCGGGGCGGATGTAGCTCACGTCCAGCGCCTTGTCACCGCGCAGGGCGACTTGGCCCCAGGCGTCTTCGCCGCACACCAGCACGGGGTACACGTCGATGTTCGCGGCCGACGTGGAGTACAGGCCGGGCGCGCTGGCCACCGCGGCGCCGGAGTCGGCATAGGCTGCCAGCTCGGGCGACAGGATGAAGCGGAAGCTCTCCACGCTGCCGATTTCCAGCGGGTGGATGACTTGCCGCTGGCCGTAGTCGGCCACGTGCTTGAAGCCCTCCAGGTCGCGGATGGCCGCTTCCATGTCGGTGTGGCAGAAGACCATGTAGCTGGCCTCCACGCTGGACGTGCCGAACTTCGGCGAGGCGTCCAGGATGGTGGTGCACATCTCGGCGTGGTTGGCCTTGAGGTTGCGCGTGACCTTGCGGATCAGGTTCACCGACAGCGTGGCCGTGACCGTGCCGCGCGAGGTGCCGCCGGCGTAGTAGGCGTTGGTCATCGCCTTCAGGGCGCCGTAGCGGACCATCTCGCGCACGAGGCCGATGCGCTGGCCGGTCTGCTTCTTCATCTCCGGCGCGATTTCGTCCTCGTACAGGTCGTCCACCACGTCCGTCAGGGCGTAGAGGCACGTGTACTGCGACAGCGTGGCCGTGATGTCGGTCGAGGTCAGCGTGTCGGCCGTCGGCGTGACGCCTTCCGTGGCCAGATGCAGGCCGGCGAAGGAGCCGACGTTGCTGGTGGTGATCCAGCGGTTGTCGGTGCCTCCGAACGGCAGCCAGCGGCGGAACTTGACGGTCTGGCCCACGTTCTTGGGCATGCGCTTCTGCATGCCAGTGATGCCGAGGACTTCCTTGGCATCGGCGTGCGCCAGGATTTCGCCCTTGAGTACGCCGACTCGCTGGGCTTGGGTGAGCATTTTTTGCATGATGCTGATTCCTTTTCAGGTGGTTGAGGTTGGACCTTGTTCAGGTGTTGGTTCAGTGCCTGCGCGCAGACATCTGACCCTGCCCAGGCTTGCCGCGCGCCTTGCGCCAGCCGGCCTCGATGGGGTCGAATCCGCGATCAGTCGGGGCTTCGCCGCCGGCCGCGGACGTTCCCGCCCCTACGGACCGCGCAATGCGATTTCCCTTTGCGGCCGCTTCCCTCGCGGCCTTGGTGATGGAGCTCTTGAAGTCGTTGAGCGCCGGGATGATGTCGTTGCTGTCCCACGAATTCAGCAGCACTTGCTGGCGCTCCTCGGGCTGGGCCTTGACCCAACCCATGAAGGCTTCGTGCTGCTTGCCTCCGGCGAAGTAGTCGGCAGCGTCGGGGTGCGCGATGGCCACGATCTTGCGCTCGGTCTTGCGCTCCATCTCGGCCATCCTGGTGGACACGACTTGCTCCAGATCCTGCTCGGACATGGGGCCACCCGTCACCACCTTGGACAGATCGCGCGCGACGGCCTCGGCGTACTCGTCGCCGAACTCTTCGCGCAGACTGGGGAAGTCGTCTTTCGTCAGCGCCCTGGGCTTCCCGGCGGCCTGCATCTGTTGCTGCAAGTGCCCGATGCGCCCGGCCAGTGTGTTGGTCGTGCGCTCCAGGGAGTCTGTGCGTTCGAGCTTCTCCCGCAGTTGCTTGGCGGTCATCCCGCCGAACACCACTCGGTTGTCGTCGTCGTTCGCGCCTGGACGTGGGTCTGCTCCATCGGCTGCGTCGGCCCCGGCGATGGCATCGCTGCCATCGTCATCGTCGCCATCGTCTTCGTCGCCCTGGTCAGAGCCACCACCGAAGCGCTTTTTGCCCGCGGGGATGGTTGTCTGCTGGTCGTCGTCGCCGTTGGCGTCGCCGTTCACTGCCTTGAAGCCGGCCATCATCCCGGCGAGCACTTCGGGGTCGTCTTCGGCGGCCTCGTCGTCGTCGTCGCGGGAGCGGCGCCCTTCGGCGTGCTCGTCGAGGTCAATGACCTCTTCTTGCACTCCAGGCGGGGTGTCGCTGGTTGTGGTGCTGGCTTGGCTCACTTCACTCTCCACTCAATGGGCCGACATAATCGTCGGCGGGTGCAGACTCGGGCCATACGAATGACTCGGACTGCCGCGATTCCGGTCCAACCTCAAGGCGGGCCAGAATTCTTTTCGCAAGGCGAATCTCGCCTCTGCGCAATGTGGTGTCTTGGATGCTCTCCGCGTTGTCGTTGGCCACGCGCATCTCATGGAGCTCTTGCGCCAGAAGCGCGGCGATGCGACGCACGGCTGGGTACATCAGCTCCTCGCGCGTGAGCACGATGGCCTCGATGCCGGTTCTCGTGACGGCTGGGGCGTTCATGCCTGAAAGCTCTCCCCGGTCTTGGCGCGGCCGGCCGGCTCAGAGGGCGGCTTCAGCGTCTCGTGTGCCCGCGCGCTATCGGACAGCGCAACCTGGACGTTCAGCTTCTGCGCGGTCTGCGCCATGGCGGCCTTCAGCGCGTCGGTGCTGATCTGGAGCTGTGCGGCCAGCTTGCCCAGGTACTCCTCCTGCCGGCTGGCTCGGTCGTCCGCCGCGATGCGCTCGCGCACTTCGAGCTCGGACTGGTGGCGCGACGTGGCGCCTTCCTCGCGCACCTGGGCAACGAGGACCTGGGGCGGCGGTGCCGGAGGTTGGCTCTTGATCTGCTCCAGCTCCTCGTCGGAGCGTGCGATGGATTTCCAGTCGATGCGGTTGGCCTTGGACAGCACGGCCGCCAGCTTGTCCGGGTCGACGGCACGCGCCTGCATGAGGATGGGCGCCAGTTGGTTGAGCGACTGGTTCTCCAGGTGGCGATCCACCAGCGCGGTGGACCCGCGGGCGTCGACCTGGAAATCCCGCTTGGCCGACATCGGCACCTCGGGGTCCATCTGTAGCCACTCGTGGTACCGGCGCAGATGCGGCTCGGTCACGTAGTCGTCGAAGTTGCGTGCGAGGCGGCGCAGCACGGTCGACCCGTTGTTGTTCAGGATCGTCATGCCGCCCACGGTGTCGGGCGCGTTGCCCTGCTGGCCCTGCATGAGGAGAGGCAGTCCGGTCGAGTCTTCGGCGAACTTCAGGGCCTGCCGCACCAGGAACTCCAGCTCGTTGACGTTGCTCTGGACGTTCGTGAAGCTGATGCAGTCCTCCATCTTGGCGTTGGCAGGCGCCTTGTCGTTGATGAGGAACACTGCGCGAGGCGTGAGCGTCCAGCTACCGCTGGCGGGCTCCACCCAGCCGCGGCGCACGCCCATGATGGGTCCGGACGTCAGGCCGGCGTTGTCCATCATGCTGCGAACGGATGCGTTGAGCATGCGCTGGGCGGTGCGGATCTGGCGGGCCACTCCACGGCCGTAGGGCATGCCGACACGGCGCTGCCACGGGAAGTAGTCGTAGGGGAAGGCGCCGTTCATCAGGGGGTTGATGGCGGCCTTCACCACGGTGTCGTTGATCATCTCCAGCATGGCCGGCACCACGAACGACTCGTCATCGGGGATGTCGGCGAAGTCATCCTCGGGCACGCCGGCCGCGATGAGGTGCTTGCGCTCCAGGTCCATGTAGCCGATCCAGTACGGGTACACGGCGCCGATGCGCACGGCCTCCTGCTCGTCCTCGGGTACTTGGTCCTCGAAAATCTTGCCGGGGCCTTCACGGAGCACGCGCTCGATGGCGCCCGGGATGTAGCTCGGGTCGTCCAGAAGCTGGCGGATCTTGCGCCTGGAGATGGTGCCGAGCTCCCAGTGGTATGACCCGTTGTGGATGTTCTCGCCGCCGGCCGGATCCGGGAAGCAGTTCTGCACCCGCACGCACTTGCTGACCGGGACGGCCTTCTGGTAGACCTCGCGGACGATGTTGCCGTCGGGGCCCATGACGTTGCGCTGGAACTTCTTGAACTCGGCGATGGGCCCCTTGAGCACGCCGGTGCCGATGCGTGCGGAGTTCTCCAGCATCTTGCGCACCTCGGCGTGCCATTGGCACTCGATCAGCCAGTCCTCGATGATCTTGGACGCCTCCTCGGCCGCCAGCTCCTCGTCGGTCTTGTTGTTCGAGGTGGTGCCGACCGGCATGGGCTGGGGTGCGGCGCCCTTGGCGAACCCTGGGCCGGTCGGCTGCGGGTTGGCCATGGCCTGCATGATGGGGTTGAGCCCACCTCCAGGCGCTGCCTCTGGGCTCGCATCCTTGACTGGGGTGGCCTTCAGGCTCCAGGGCGCATCGTCGTTGGGCAGCAGCATGTCGCTGACCTTGGCGTGCGCGGCGTCCACGTAGGGTCGTGTGATCGGCACGAACACGGTGGATCGACCGGGGCGGCGGGTGTCGGTGCCGCTGGTGATGCTTCCGCCCTCGGGAGATACCGGCTTGCCGACGTTCGTCTCGCCGTCGGGGTTGGCGCGGTCCTTGGCGTCGTAATACTCGTCGTCCTCCTGCCAGTCCATCTCGATGCCCAGGTTCGCGCGGTGCGTCTTGGCTTCGTCGAGTGTGTCCAGGGCGATGCGTCCCAGCGCGTCGAGGAGCGCTTGGCGCTGAATCTCGGCGGCCTCCTCCTCAGTCATCTGCTCCTCGTCGGCGGATGACGAATCAGGCGCAGCGCCGGCACGCGCCATGCGCAGGGTGATGGGCGCGTTGCGGCCGGAGGCGACGGATCGGGTCAGCATGCGTGGTGGTCCTCAGAATCCCATGGCCGGGTCAAGCGGGACGGAGTGCGCGTTGACGCCCGTCATCAGTTGGTCGTAGAGCTGCGAGGCGGCCCGGCTGGGGATGTGCTCCATGACTTGGCCCTTGGTCATCACGATGTAGCGCCCGGCATCCATCGCGTGGTCCTTCTTCTTGACGATCTTGCCCTTCTCGTCGCGGCGGTACACGCGGCGCTCTGCGATGAAGTTCTGGCAGGAGCGGAACACCTTGAGTCGGCCGGTCGACATGCGCATCCACATCTCGTAGATGCCCGCCTCCACCGCGTTCTCGGCGATGGCGAGGTTCAGGCCCAGGTCGCCGTAGACCTTCAGCAGTTGGGTGCCGTCGGTCTGGCTGCGGCCGCGCGCTGCCGGGTCGATGGCGCCTCGAAGCCACTTGCCGCGGGCCTGGATGGCGGTCGAGTGGATGGCCGGCTCGGCCTGACCACGGTAGTGCTCGCCGTAGAAGTAGAGCGTGTCGGTGTCCAGATCCTCGGCCATGAACATCGCGGCCGTGCAGTTCCAGCCGACGTCCAGGCCGTAGCCGCGTTTCCAGTGCGCCGGCAGCCGGAAGTCCGGGATGATGATGGCCTCGTCCTCGATGGGGTAGACCGCTCCGGAGCCGAGCTGGGGGATGCCCTTGGTGCGTGCGTCGCGCTGGTGCGGGGGCAGGGCGGCGTAGAGCTTGTCCTTGGCCTGCTGACTGAGGTGGGGCACATCGTCCCAGCCGCACGTGATGATGATGACGCCGGCCGCCTCGCCCTCGGAGTCCTGTAGGTTCTGCACGAGGTCGGTCAGGCCTTGCAGCGGCGTGAAGGTGAGCGTGCACAGCCCGCCGGTCGTCATCAGGCGGATCAAGCCCTCCTCGTAGACGTCCTGGGGGCACTCTTCGTCCGGCCAGAAGCCGTCGAGCTCCACGCCCTGGAAGATTTGGCGGCCCTGTTCGTAGCTGCGGAACCAGATTTCCGATGTCCCGCCGTGGGCTGACTCGATGTAGGCCTTCTCAACGGCGCCCTGGACGTTGCCGCGGCGCGGGACGATGCCGGTGATCCTGGCGCCGGGGATGAGCCCGGTGCCGAACTTCTCGGGCCGATCGGTGGTGGACCCGAGCATCTTGAGCTGAAGGATGTCCCGTGTCGTCTCGTGGGTGTCGCCGCTCACCAGCAGCCGCACGGGCTTGTTGAAGCGTGCGCCTTCCCACCAGTGCGGGTATTCGCCGGTGAGGTGGTAGCTCCATTCGGTGCCGGCGCCCATGGTCTTGCCCACGCGGTTGGCGGCCATGAACACGCGCTGGAAGAACTTGCGTCCGGCACGGAAGAATTCGAGCTGCTTGGGGTACTTGTCGCGCGCCAGCGGGCCGGAGTCCGGGAACATGGTGGCCAGTTGGCGCATGCCGGCGCGGCGCTGCACCTCGGCCAGCAGCTCGGCCAGCTCGGTGCGCTGCTTGGCGTCCAGGCGCCCCAGGTTGCCCAGGTTGCGCACGGGCATGGCGTCCACGCCGTCCGGGATGTGGCTCAGGCGCTCGATGGTGTCACCCACGCGCATGCCGGCCCTCCACGTCGGTCACGGTCTGGTCCAGCATGGACGGCAGGTTCAGCCCCAGGGCGCGCGAGGCGGCCACGGCCAGCGACGGCTCCAGCCCGGCGATGCGCTTGATCAGATCCTCGGGCGAGGCTTGGGTGACGTTCATGTTGGCGTTCACCTCCAGCTTGTCGCCGTAGACCGCGTAGAGGCTCTTGCTGGCCACCCATTGCAGCTTGTCGGCCTCCAGCTTGGCCTGCTGGACCTTGCCCGGATCGACTCGGGTGCCCACGAGGCGGCCCTCGCTGTCCAGGACCGGCATGGAACAGTCGCGGCGTGTCACGGCGATCATGTCGTCCACCAGCACGTGGGCCCGCTCTTCGCGCGCGCGCGCATAGGCCGCCTTTCGCACGGGATCATCAAGCCAATTCCCCATCGCCCGCACCGACATGCCGCGCTCCGTGACGAATTGCGTCAAGTTCCCGCCGGCGTAGATGTACTCCAGGAACTCGTCGAAGGCGTCGTCTTCACCTAGTCGAGCGAGCCATTCGCGGAACACCCGGGCCTTGTGATGTGAGCGCACGCCATCGCGGGAAGCCGCGCCAATGCTCGCTGTGGCGGCCGCCAAGCTGGATTCTGCGGGGCTGGGCGTGGCTGTCGTCATGGTGCTTTTGCCTTACCGCCCCTTGCGTGCGCGGTTGTAGCCCTTGGCCATGTCGGCTTCCATATCAGCCGGGGCGGTGGGTTGCAGGCTGTCGCCGGTGGGGCCCGGCTGGGCCGGGGCGGCTTCGCCGCCTTCCTCCATCTCGCCGGACTCCTCGGCCAGCTCCTGACGGGATCCGGTGGCCTGCTCTCCGGGGCCTTGCTCGTCTTCGCCCAGAACAGCTTGAACCGCGGTCATGGCGTCGGCCATGGATGGGAAGCGCTCGGCGGCCTGGGGGTCCAGGGGCTGGGTGGCGGGGGCCACCAGCACGGATCCATCCGGCTGCGTTTCGATGGTCAAAGCTGGCATGGTTCTTTCCTGGGCGATGTGAGCGTAGGCTAACGTGCTGATGGGGCGGATTGTAGGTCTGGGGTCAGTCTGGAAGGCCTCCAGGCGACTGGGGGGTGTTGCTGGCCGGCCACGTGGGGGCGTGGGTTGTGGGTTATCAGCCTGACAATCCCGGCGAGGACTCACTAACTTGAGGGGTGCACCACCATGAGTATTGCGAACAACATCAACGTCGACCAGCTCCTGGGCACAGGGGTGACGGCGACGGGCGCCGGGACGGCGCTTCGGGGCTGGGGCGGTCGCAAGACCTACTCGGCGGCTGGGTACACCACCTCGGGGGCCGGCGCGGCCACCGTGACCATCGAGGGGTCGTTCGACGACGTGACCTGGGATGTGATGGGCACCATCACGCTGACCCTCTCGAACACGGCGGCCGCCGATGCGAACAGCGACTCGTTCCTGTCCAGCGACCAGTACCCGTTCGTGCGAGCCAACGTCACGGCCCTGTCCGGTACCGGGGCCTATGTGCGCGCGGCGCGCGGCCGGGGGTGAGCTATGACTGTCTCAGTTGACACCACGAAGACGGGCGACCAGGGCAGTCTGTTCTCCACCCTGGCGATCCAGGCCGGCGGCGTGCTGGCCATGGCGGTTGGATCCACGTTCAACCTCTACAACACCGAAGACCAGACGACGAACCATGAGCGGCTGCGGTTTGACTGGTCCGCGAACGTGGCGCGCATCTGGACGCAGAACGACGGCACCGGTAGCGAGCGCGCTCTCCGCGTTGGCACGGTCACGAGCGATGGGCTGACCGACCCTACCGTCTACACCGTCTGGCAGGGGGCCAGTGTTCCCTACATCGACAACATCATCCCCTCTAGCTCAAGCACTTCCGCGAACGGCCACATTCGCTTTCAAAGCGGCAACTTCAGCGCCTCGTCTGGCACTCAGACATTCTTGAATATTGCTCCAGTGTTTGCACAGACTGGAACTGCGGCAGGCATCGCCTTCCTGGTGAACCCCAGCGGCACCTTCGGCAGCGCCGGTGGCAAGATTCAAAGCTGGCAGCTCGCCAGTTCTGAAGTGGCCTATATCAACACGCCGGGATCTCTCATCGTGGCTGGCGTGCTCCGAACGGCCACAGGGCTGAACTTCGGATCTACGCTGGGCGCGTCAGACCTTGAAGTTGTCCGCGACGCCGCCGACGCTCTCGCCCTTCGCCGTGGCGCCAACGCCCAGACTTTCCGCGTCTACAATACCTACACGGATGCGTCGAATTATGAGCGGGGCGAGGTCCGTTGGTCTGCGAATGTCTTCCGCATCGGCACTTTCAATGCAGGTACCGGCAGCGCCAGGGCTGTGCATATTGGACCGGAAGGCGCTGCTGACCTTCTCTTGATGACGTCAGGAACCACCAGACTGACTATCAGCAGTGGCGGGACCATGACCCCCGGATCAGACAATGCTGTCGATTTTGGCAGCGGTGCTAATCGGCTGCGCAATATTTACATCGGTAGTGGTGTGATGTTCTCTTCGGTGACGGTAGCAAACCTACCAGCATCTCCCGTTGAAGGCCAACGCTGCTTCGTGACCGACTCAACTGCCACCATGACCGCAGGGGTTGGCGCAGTGGTAGCCGGAGGCGGTGCCAACAACGTCCCTGTCTATTACGATGGCGCCAACTGGCGTATTGGTTAACTTTCACTAGGAGCAAACATGCCCAAAATCACTCTCGACATTTCCGACGCGCGGTACGCTGCGCTGCGCAAGACGCAGGAGCTGATGCTGCTGAACGGCGGTACCGCCACCACGCCGGAGGAGTACCTGCTGCTGGTGGTGAACGGCGCCTGCGATTCCTATGCGACGCAGTACGCGGACAACACGCCGGAAGGCCTTGCGACCCAGGTTGCCATCCACAAGGATGCGGCGGCGCGGGCCGAGGCGAAGGCGGCGGCCGAGGAGGAGAGGCGTGTGGCGGCCGAGGCGAAGGTTGCCAATTCGGTGGCTGATGGGGGAGAATCGGTTCCCCTTTACCAGCAACTGGAGAAACTGTGACCGCCAAACGTCGTCAACGCGAGCCGGCCGCCCCGAGCGCCCTGCTGAAGACCGTCGCCACCGGCGCCGGCATGCTTCCCCCGCCAGCGGCCAACGATGCCGCAGGCGCCGGGACTGCAACGCCCCAGCCCCCTCAACGCTCTGCCGCGGACGAGGCGCGAGTGCAGGCCATGCTCAACGCCCTGGGCCAGCAGCGCGAGGCAACGGCCGATGCGGTGGTGAACCTTGCGGGCGAGGTGGCCGCGCTGAAGTCGATGCTGGACAACGCGAACCGCGTGGCCAGCGAGGCCATGAAGCTGTGCGCGGAAGCGTGCGACCTGGGGCTCCAAGCCGACAAGGCCAACGCCCCGCGCCTCCAGCAGATCCTGGCCCAGGTGCGGCCGCCGGAGGGCGCATGATGTTCTTCCTGCTGCTGTCGGTGGTCATGGCCATGGTCCTGCTGGACTTCTGGCAGACCGTGCGCATCGTGCGGCCTGGAAGCGGGCTGCGGGAGGAGTACAACCCGCTGCTGATCGCCGCCCTCAAGGTGGCCGACACGCCGAGCGGCAAGATGATGGTGGTCAACATCCACTTTTTCGTTTCGGGGGTGTTCTTCATCGGCGTGTCGATGTTGTTGAACATGCACTCCCCCGTGGCCGCGGGCGCCTTCCTGGGCGTGGTGGGCACGATGGAGTTCCAGTGCGTGCGCGACAACTGGAAGCTGGGCCTGCGGCCGTAGGCGCGCGCCAGCACCATGAGAAAGGCCCCTCGCGGGGCCTTTTCTACTTCTGGACCGGCAGCCGGCCGTCAGGGCCTTCCAGGCCCAGCACGCCCTCCTGCTGCATGCGCTGCATGAAGAACACGGCGCCGCTGAAGGACAGGCGGAATGCCTGCTGAAGGCCCTGCGTGGTGAAGCTCGTGCGCTCGCGCGCCCACAGCACGATCCGCCGGTACGTCTCTTCCTCGATTTCCTGGTGCGTGGCCACGTCAGCCCCCCTCGCCCGGCAGCACGATGCGCGGCGCCTCGGCCATGCCGTCGCGCACGATGGAGAGGTTCTGCTTGGTGGTCTGGAGCGCCATGGCGGTGGCGTACTCATGCGAGACGATGCTCAGGATGGCCTCCCAGTTCTTGTTCAGCCAGTGGGCCGTAAAGACGGCCGGATCCGCCATGTTGGGCTTGCCGGACTCGCCCTCGATGGCTCCGCGCTCGCCCAGTGCGATGCGCATGCGCACTTCACCGGCGTCGTTGCTGTCCAGGCCCAGCAGGGCCTTGAACTTCTCTTCCTGAAACGGCGGCTCCTTCGGCTTCACGCTGTCTTGTGAGTCGTTCGATGCTTCGGTCACATGCTTCCTTTCGGCTGGGGTTAATCGTTCGCGGGGTCTTAGGGTTGGTCGCGCGCCTGGACGATCAGATGCGCGCCGTCGTTCTTGGCCTGGAACTGGACGCCTGCCGCGCGCAGAACCTCGGGCCGCTCCGCCTGTTGCTGGCGCGCTTGGCTTGGCTTACCTTCTTCGCAGCGCGGAAGATGTCGCCCATCGTGTCGTCGTTCATGTCGTGCCCTTTCGGATGGCGTCGGCGCACTCGTGCCGCGTGTCGTGCTTCCAGTTCCCATTGACGTGCCTCTCCTCGCACACCTTCGCGCACCGCTCCCGCTCTGCCAGTACAGCGGCGCGGAGTTGGTCGGCGGCAGCTTCGGCCTGCATCTCCAGCTCGGCCACTCGCGCCTCAGCTTTCAGCGCACGCTCGCGCAACTTCTCCTGCGACTTGTAGGCGTGCCAACTACCGCCAGCACGCACGCTCTTGGTGATGGCTTCCACATCCTCGGGCGTGAGTTCGGTCATTGGCTTGGCCGGCGTGATGACTACGCGCCCAGCCTCCCAATCGAAGCCTGCGGCGATGCTGTCCACCTCGGTGGTGCCGTGGCCTGACATGCCGCCCGGATTGAACTTGCGCACGACAAGACGCCAACGACGTGATCCGCCCATCTTCTGAATACGTTGCAAGTGTTCGATCGCGGCATCAAGGCCGAATCCCTTTGAGGGCTCTGGCAGCGGCGGCAGATCGTCGTTCACTTCATGTCCTTTCCGGTCCAGTAGTTCGCGGTCAGTCATGTCTTCTCCGATGGAGGTACTGATGAGTCCGTGCCCCTCACGCCAGCGGCGGCTTCGGGCCACGCGCCCCAGCCCCAAGCCTGCTTGTCGTCGGTCGGATGCTTGTCGGTGCGCGGTCGCGAAGGCGTATCCCACGAACGGCCCTTGACCGTCCAGAGCAGCCGATAGCCGGCAGCTCGGAGACTTGCGCCGTCTTCGCTCGCCAGGATGTAGGTGAGGCCGCGCCGGAAGCCCTTGGCTACAGCGGCGCGGCGCGCGGCACCGTAGAGCATGCTGCATGCGTTCGGTGAGCCGTCCGTGCACAGGCGCGTGACTTCGACAGTCAGGCCGTCATCCAGCGCCCGAGCAACCGGCCGACCGCTCACCGCGACACCGCGCAGCACGCCAGAGTCGCAGTGCACGGCCTGCGACCACATATGGCCGACCGGAACGCCGTGGTGACGGTGTTGATCCGCGATGAACGCGAAAGCAACGTCGCGAGTGATTGGCCGCAGTTCAAGCATTGCTGCTGCCCTCCCCATCCGTTGCCGCGCCAGCGGCGGCAAGCCCGTTGTAAGGCCCGCCGTCGTCCACTCCAGGCTGGCCGAGTGGGTCCGTGCCCGCCACGCCATCAGGGTCGAGTGCAGCGGCCGCATCAAGTGCGGCTTGCTCCAGCTCGGAGAACCAGCGAACCGCTGCCACCTCATAACCGGCAAACTGGCTTCCGGGGTGGTGTGCCTTATGGTCTGCGAGCCATTCCCGCGCGTCGCGTTCCGGGTTGATGCTGCTGCGATGATCGAAAGCGATGCAGTATCCCTTGTCCGTCGGGTTCTGCACGCGCCACTCAACGGTGCCGGTTGCGAGCTTCCTGAGCGTGGCCGCAATGGTCTTTGCGTCAGCCATTCTTCGTTCCCTCCACGCCAGCGGTGCGTCTGACGACCGCGAGCACGCGATCTACGAGGCCGTG